>JAKASW010000356.1 GCA_021818875.1 Bacteroidota bacterium | reverse complement strand
CTGGTTGCACTGGAAGTTCGGCTCCGGAGGAAGAAGGTTTCGCGAATAAGTATTGGCAGCCAGCAAATCGACGGACATGAATTTGAAATCGTTCTGCCACTCCAAAGAGTTGATTGCTTCTGTCACCGAATTCTTCGGTGAACTGTAGCTGAAATCCATGGCGTGATTCGTGTAATCAAACTCCTGAGTGTAATCCTGGGCGTTGGAAACCAGATCGCTGTACATATTGATGGACCTGATAATGCCACTTGGGAGTTTGTAATCGAGGATGGCGTTGGCTCCATATCTGTCCCTGGTTTCTACGTGGCGGTCAAATGTTACATTCTGGACCTGAACCGGCGGATATCCGGTAACGACCCCTTGGCTAACCGCTGTACCGTAGCTGGCATTCATAGCGTCAGAATTTCGGTTATAAGATTCGGCATCGCCAAGAACGTAAACTCCAAGCAGGTCATTGAAAAAACGATCACTTACGGACCCTACTGCCCTGTAGTTACCGAAAGTATTGGCCTTTTGACCGTAACCCGATTGCCATAAAAGATCGGTATGAAGTCCCGGAGGGGCTTCTCTGAGCTGCATGTTGACATAGCCTCCAACGGCATTTGCATTCATGTCGGGGGTCAGATCCTTATAAACGTCGATCGATTTGATCATGTACGGCGTCACCATGGCGAGGTCGACGCTCCTGTCGTTGCTGACAGAACCTGATGTGTAGCCCTGAGAACTGATTCCTATCTGGTCACTCCCCGTAGAGGCCATAGTGACCCCGTTGATTGCAACCTCATTATACTGAGGCTGTATTCCGTTGATCACAACCTTTGTAGCTTCTCCGTCACTCCTCGTGACCGATACACCGGGCAGGCGGCCAATAGCACCGGCGGCGTTGAAGTCAGGAAGTGACTGTATCTTTGCTGCAGAGACAACGTTTACAATTTTGTTAGACGACAATTGCTCGTTAATTGCCTGAACCTGTCCTTGCGCCTGCGCAGTGACCACGACCACTTTGCCCTGCACGGCAGTTGGCTGCAGGTAAAAATCCTTTGCAACAGTTTGTCCCGGAAGAACATCGACACGCTGGGTGGCCGTAACATAGCCGATATAAGAAACCATTATTGATTGCTCACCTGCAGGAGCGTTGTCGATCACAAAATTCCCATTCAAATCGGTAGAAGCACCAACACTCGTGCCTTTCACCTCGACAGTTGCACCGGGCAGAGCTTCTTTCGTTACCTTGTCGAGCACTTTCCCTTTCAGCGTTCCGGTGCCCGCTGCAAAAGCTGCTTGAGCGACAAAGAGAAAGAGGACAACTAAAGGTGCTAATCCTTTTACAGGTAATTGTCTTTGCTTTCTCGACATCTTCTTCTCCATTTTTTAAATTTTCATAAATGACGGTATAATCAGGTATCGTCGACACTTGTGTTCGAAATAGATCTGACTCATGTAAACTCGAAGCCCTTTCTCCTCTCTTCCAGCTCATCCTGGATCTGAAGATTCAGCTTCTTGCCGATACCGTAAAAGAGGATGGCGACTACTCCGGCAAGGAATGCTATCGCAGGATAGATACTGGCGGTCATGCGGATACCGAAGAGAGCTTTAGATGACTGAACTGCATTCGGAACATAATTGTAAGCCGCAAGAATCCAACCGGCAATCGCTCCCCCAAGTCCGAGTCCGGCTTTCAGCCCGAAGACAATTCCGGCGAATACCAAACCTGTCGCTCTTCGATTTGTTTTCCACTCTGAGTAATCTGCAACGTCGGCCATCATGGCCCACAACAGAGGAATGGTCGGGCCGTACGCGAGCGACCTCAGTATGTTCAGGACAAATGCGGGAACAATCGCGTCTGCCGGCAAGGTGATGAATAGGGCTGTGAATAGTGTAGTAACGAACAATCCGATGGCAAAGACAGCCTTCTTCCCGAACCGCGCCGCCAGTGCAGTTGAAAACAAGACGCCGATGATATTCATGAGCGAGCCTGCGATATTGAACAAGCTGAAACCAACTGCCGCTGTGTTGCTTCCATCTTTGCTGACAATCAGACCGAACATGTTAAGTATTCCATACCAGATGCCGCCGGTGCCGGAGACGACTTTACCCAGCCCCATAGACTGCAGGAAGCTAAAGAGCGAGTTCTTGTCCACGTAGTAAGTGAAATAGTAGAACATCCCGCTTCCCCACATCGCGAGGGTAATGAAGATAAATAGGGTAGCTATAAACATGGATACCCATGGACCTGTTTTGAAAAGTCCGAGTAAATCTTTTCTTGGAGATGACTTTTGTTTGGGGTTGGGTTTAACTCGCTCCCTTGCGCTGAAGAAGGTGATGACGAAGAAGAGTACCATTACTATGGCATAAACGCCGATTGTTATCGACCAGCCTCTCTGAGCATCACCCTGACC
This sequence comes from Bacteroidota bacterium, assembly GCA_021818875.1. GTDB lineage: Bacteria > Bacteroidota > Ignavibacteria > Kryptoniales > JAKASW01 > JAKASW01. The sequence continues at coordinate 1,465 of JAKASW010000356.1, read as the reverse complement.
GAACTTGTCCACAAGCGGAAGGGTAAGGCCCTGCACGAGAAGAGCGACCGTCATGGTACAGAAGAATCTGAAAGATGACAGTGATGTTCTCTCGTTCACATCTCCTGTCATGACGCCGTTCAGCGCTGCGTAAGGTGTGTTGTTCATGGAATAGAAAGCCATGAGGAGGATATATGTGATGTAGGCGTAGACGACCTTCCCGGTAGATCCGAAGTGAGGCGTAGTGAATGCAAGGAAGAATACCAGTGCGAACGGAACTGCTGTGAACAAGACCCATGGTCGAAACTTGCCCCATTTTGTTTCGGTCCGGTCTGACATAATGCCGACGAAAGGGTCGAAGAATGCATCCCAGAACCGTCCTACAAGAAGCAAGATTCCTGCTGCAACCGCGCCGATCCCGAACACATCCGTATAGAACGGAAGCTGAAGGATCAGCATCGTCTGAAAAACGAAGTTGGCTGCGCCGTCCCCAAGTCCGTAGCCGAGCTTCTCTCTTACCGCAAGCTTCGTTACGACCGAATCGATTTTTTCCGTGCCCTTTCCTGCGACACGGTTGGTACCAAGTTCTTGTGCTTTCTCCTGCAATGCTTCTCCACAGTTTCAGCCGTGGGCTGTTGGTACTATAAGTTTCCGCCAGCCGGGGTTTGGTGCTTACACTGACACTACTCTCTCATATTTCATCATTCAACTTTGAGAATCGCCTTTAATAGGTCTTCGTCCCTGGAGGAATTTCCTACCATTATCTCAAAATCTCCAGGATCCGACGCATAGACCATCTCTATATTAGTATATGACAAGTGTTCCGGTAAAATTGGAATCTTTACTGTCTTACTCTCCCCCGACTTCAGGCTGATTCGCTTGAAGCCTCTCAATTCCTTGACTGGTCGAGTGACTGTGCTGACCAGGTCATGAATGTACAGCTGGACCACCTCTTCACCTTCGCGTTCGCCGATGTTTGCGACATCAACCAGGGCAGCTGTGGATTCCCTTCTATTCACAATGGATTTTTCAAGTCGTAAGTTCCCAAACTTGAAGTTCGTATAGCTGAGACCAAATCCAAATGGATAAAGAGGGGTGATATCATCGAGAAGATAACCTCTCCGCGCGGAAGGCTTGTGGTTGTAAAAGACCGGGATGTGACCGACGGATCTCGGAATCGAGATGGGCAGTTTGCCACCCGGATTGTAATCACCGAAAAGAACGTCCGCAACGCCGCGCCCGCTTTCCTGTCCAAGGTACCAGCATTCAAGAATTGCATCGACATGGGTGCTGATGTAGCTAATCGAATTCGGTCTTCCATTGAAGAGCACAACGACCACAGGTTTGCCGGTCGCGACTATCGCTCTGATAAGCTCGTCCTGCATGCCGAAGAGATTCAGATTCGCCCTGTCTCCGAGGTGTGTCTTGCTCCATGCCTCACGCGAAGTCTGCTCGTTGTCACCAACTACTACGATGACGACGTCTG
>JAKASW010000029.1 GCA_021818875.1 Bacteroidota bacterium | reverse complement strand
ATGCACTGATGTTGCTTGCATCTCTGCGCTTCTTCGACCCGACTGCCAACCAAGTCTCTTCTGCGGCTCTTAGTGAACTTGCGAGCAAATACGGATCAAACATGGAGGTTGCTGGATTGATCCCGGCGCTGACCATTGCAAGTGACGGCCGAGCCGTTCCTATTCCGTCACGAAATTTCAACTCAGCCAAATCAACCGACTCGTTGGTCGAGCAGCAGGCGAGCGTTCAGTTGAGCAATTTCCCGAACCCTTTCAACCCCACGACGCAAATTGAGTACAGCGTTCCACGTTCAGGCTTTGTGAGCTTGAAGGTGTATGATATACTCGGAAGAGAAGTGGCAACACTCGTTAATCAGGATCAGAGCGCCGGTATCCACTCCGTGACGTTCGATGCTTCGAGGCTCGCAAGCGGAGTATACTTCTATCGGTTGACCGGTCCTGGAATAAATGAAACGAGCAAGATGCTTTTGACAAAGTAAAAGCTGAGTCAGGCAATTTGTTGGGCTCGGTGGTACACGGCGCCGCGCCCAGCTTTTCTTAATCCACTCTGGCTCAGATTCCTCGCGACCCTAGGAATCGCGATGGGTTCTGTCTTCTACTGCTCGACTACTACGTCAATTCCATCATTCCCCGACTACATCGCAGATGCCATGACTTCCGCCTTCGCACGAGTGCTTCGGCGGACAAGTCGTCGGGCAGGCATCATTCTACCCTTCCATTATTCCGCTATTCCTTATAATTCCCCCAGTCTTCATCCATTCAATGCAAATTCCCGTCCATGCACTCACATCACCATGTCCCATTCCAAGTCCGTATCCATGGCTGCCTTTCTGAAATATATGCAGCTCAGACGGGACCCCGGCATCATGGAGCGCTGTAGAGAATTGCATATTCTCCTGCACGTTTACCGTCTTATCGTCGGCGGCATGAACGATGAACGTCGGGATGTGGATTTGACCAGCACGCGGACGTTTCCGATGCCACCTTCAACTCTCGGCGTCAACTTCGACGACAGGTACATCCCAGTGTGCTCTGAGTATCTCAAATCTTCTCTGCTCTTCTTTCTTGAATGTTTCCTGGTCGGGGTACATTTGCCGGGCAAGGTCCTCTTCACTGAAGCCGTCGTTTGTCACCTGGATGTTTTTCCAGACGATAGTCACCCTGAAATCCCACCTTCCGTCTTCGGTTGCATGTAACTTCGGCCTAACAATCGAAAGGCTAAGTATTCTTCCCGTCTCGATTTGTTTCTTGAGAATTGGGTGATGGTTCTTCCTGTACAAACGGAGAAACTCGTCCGCGTGCCCCCAGCGTGTTTTGTAATAGTACTCCACCACGTACGGCTTGTCTTGCGCTTCATCGCTCATCTTCTTATGACCCTCTCAGCCGCCAATTTGGACGGCAACGAATCTGGATATATACGAGTTGTCCTGTTTTGTGAGCACTCTCATCATCACTGCAGTGCCCTCTTTCTTGCTCTTTAAGATGTTCAAAAGGTCCTTTGGTGAGCTTACTCTTTGGTGGTCGATCTCTGTGATTATGTCGCCGACGAAGAGAGACCTGTCAGCGGCCGGACCGGTTGGCGAGACATCTGCGACCAGGACACCGGCGTCGATGTTTGCCTGTTTCTTCGTACTCTCGTCAAGCGGCTGTACAGTAATTCCGAGTTTTGCTACGTTGACCTTGCCGCTCTCCTCTTCAGGTTGTCCGCCTTGCTGCTGGCCCGATTGGTTATTGCTCGCGAGGTCATTCTGAGGAACCTCAGCCAATGTCACGTTCTTCGTCATAGTCTTTCCATCCCTGAATATCTTCAGGGTGACAACGTCGCCGGGGCTGTGCTCCGCAATCAACATCTGAATTTGATTGGGGGCATTTACATCTTCACCGTTGACGGCGAGTATCACATCACCGGCTTTGAGACCGGCTTTCTGAGCGGGGCTGTCGGCCGTAAATCCCTGCACCCAAACTCCTTCCGGTCTTGGAAGTCCGAGGGCACGGGCATCGGTTTCGTCAATGCTGGCTTTAAGCTGCACTCCGAGCATCGGTCGTTTGACATGACCGTACTCAATAATGTCACCGGCAATTTTCTTCACGAGGTTAATCGGGATTGCAAAGCCGTAGCCCTGGTAAAAGCCGGTTCTCGTCGCTATGGCGGTATTTATTCCGATCACCTGTCCCATGATGTTCACGAGTGCGCCGCCGCTGTTGCCCGGATTAATGACGGCATCGGTTTGTATAAAGTCGCTGATTCCCCACTTGTCGGCGGAAAGGTCTATGTTCCTACCCTGAGCGCTGACGATCCCGGCGGTTACAGTCGATGTGAGGTTGAGCGGGTTTCCGATTGCGAGCACCCATTGACCGACTTGAACACTGTCGGAGTTGCCGAGAGACGCGACCGGCAAATTGACTGCGTCGATTTTTATTACAGCAACATCAGTGTTCGGATCAGTGCCGATCAGAGTCGCAGTGAATTCCCGATTATCGTGCAGCCTGACGTGAATTCCGTTTTTGTCGGCACCTTCAACGACATGGTTGTTTGTAATGATATACCCGTCGGACGTTACTATTACTCCCGATCCCGTACCTTTCTCCGGCTGCGGCTGAGGAAGGCGGAATTGGAAATTGTGAAAGAAAGGCAAATCCGGAGAATTCGATTTCGGAGTCGAAATCACCGTGACGCTTACAACTGCGGGAGTAACATCTTTTGCAACCTCTACGAAAGCTTGCTGCGTGGCAAGCAGATTGAGATTGGCCCGCGAGATGGGCGCCGGTCCTCCAAGCATTACTCTCTTCCCACTGAACCCGAAGGTTTCACCGACCCCGTTAAAACTCATTACGAAAAGACCACCGAAGACAGCCCCTATCAGAACCAGGAAAGCCGCACCTAACAATGTTCTCTTGTGCATCATATTCCCTCCGAATCGTCTTTAGCCGCTGCTTCCCTCACTGGCGGGGAAAGAGCTGCCACCATAAATTTCAAAGATTTTATTTCCTGCAGAGTTTCCGAATGTTTTCTCAAATAAACAAAAACGAAGTTTGAAAGTTCATTTTGGATCGGTTCTGCGACGGCTTTAGCGGCGGCATCCTTCGGTGAAAGCTCGGTGAAACTCCGCAGTGTCGATATGGCAGATGCGGAGACCGGCGTAACCGAACTTACCTGTACCATTCTGTTGAAACACGCCTCGCAAATCGCGCCGCCTCTTTGCATAACATAATAAACTTTGCTTTCCTTCTCAAGGTCTATCCGGTTGCCGCAGGCAAGGCAAGTTTCAAAATCCGGTTTAAACCCGAGCTCGTCGGCAAGATGCAACCCGAAATAGACGAACACATTTTTCGGAAATGTGTCCGGCGTATCAAGGTTCGTCAGCGAGTCAACGAGCAGGTTGAAAACGGATTGATTCTCTTCCTCATCGTGCATCACCCGGTTAATGATTTCCAGATGGGCCATGGCGATAGAGAGTCGGAGCATGTCCGTAGTGAGCGATTTGAAATATCTTACATACTCGCTCGACGAGACAAACTGGAGATCCCTGTTCTCGCGGCGGTAGAAAACAATCTGCAGGTAATTGAGCGGCTGGAGCAGCGAGCCGAACTTGCTTTTCGGATTGCGTGCTCCTTTAGCCATCGCGCTCATCTTTCCGTAGCGTCTGGTGTAGAACGTCACGATCTTGCTCGTGTCGCGGAAGTTTACCGCCCTCAGGACGACTGCTTCGGTCTTTTCTATACTCATGGTCTAATTTAACAGCCCTAATTGAGTGCATAAAGGGTTGATCATGAGTGATTGTGATTGGAAAGAACCACAGCGTACACCGGGTTGTCCGTCAAATCACCTACCTGGGACTAACCTCGATAGCAGACCGCTAGTTCGGTGCAATCTTTATCTACGGTGGTGTACCACAAGGACCTTGGACACTCCTCGAAGTTGATGCCAACCGCCACAGCTTGAATCCCCGAAGTTAAAGACAGGTTCAAAAACAAAAGTGATTCCTCAGGAACACCCGAGTTATCGGGAAGCGCCGAATGGATGCAGGGCACTGTTTGCAACAAGCGCCCAGACCCCGATGGGTCGATTCCTAAATGGAATTTAGTTGCTCGCTGGTGACCTTTGGTCGACCATGGCACGATGCGAAAAACTCTGAATCATTCTCGCCTGAATTCCTGGAGAAAAGTTCCGATGAAATAGTAGAGCAGACGTGAAACTCTGGTAGTTGCAGACGCGCCACCCGAAGGTCGTGCCCAGATTCTGAAAGGGTGCCACAAGTCAACGCCGGCGCCGCTCTAAAGATACCGATGTGATGCCTTAAAGCACTATGAGTTATCAACGGACTAGACTGAGTACCCGAAGAACAAGAAGCGATGAAGAAGCACTACCTGACCGCGAAGCACCTTCTGTCGCTTCTTGGGGGAACTTCGTCAGTGGTGTTTCATCGTACTGGCGAGCGCCCCAAGAGCGATAGATATCTCGGTGGAAATCCGACGGACAAAGCGAGGGACTCTCGCGAGACCCCTATCAGGTCGGTTTCAAGACTCCTCATGTTTCTACTGCTGTTACCCGGCAACGCACTGTGCGGAGAGAATCCACCCATGGTCCACGGGAAAGTAGTTGATGGAGCCACCGGGGATGGTCTTCCTTTTGCGAATATCCTCGTGCAAAGCACAGGCTATCGCACCAGCACAAATGCAGATGGTGAGTTCAGTGTACCACTTCCTGAGAGCGGTTCCAATCTCATCATATCTTTTGTCGGTTACGAGGGTTCAACAATCCCGGGTGCAAAAGCTGACGCAGAGCTGACCATCTCGTTGGCGCCTGTCGCCGTATCCATGCATGAGGTTGACATTACGGCACAAAAAACATTCGATTACCCAATTAATTCATTAACGATAGGGAATGCTCGCATTGAGGAGTTTGCGGGCATAAGCAGTGATCCGATGAGAGCGTTGCAGCCGATGCCCGGAGTGAGCTGTGATAACGAATTGAGCGCGAGATTTGATGTCAGAGGCGGAACGTCTGACGAGAATACTTTCTACCTCGATGGAGCTGAAGTCTATGACCCGTACCATCTTAAGGAAGTCGCAATAGCAAGTCTCGGAATATTCAACTCGGACTTAATCAAGACTGTGGATTTTAGCGCCGGCGGTTTCGGTGCCAGATACGGCGATGCGCTAAGTTCAATCACCAATATAACCTACTCCGAAGGAAACAGGAGTCATTTTGAAGGAATGGTGAGTGCTACCCCGCTGGACGTGTCCACGACCCTTCAGGGACCTATCGACAAATCGATTTCGTACATTCTTGGAGCTAGAGCAGGCTATCTCGGCTACATCGTTAAAGAGGTGAACATTATCCCAAATGTCTACGCCGGGTACTACGATGTGCAGGGCGATGTAACCTGGCACGCTACCTCTTTGAGCAAAGTCCAGGTTGATTTCTTATACTCCAAAGATGATGCTTCTCAGAGTCCATCCGACTTGTATAGCTCATCAGCCCAATTGGAAATCTTTAAGGGCAAGAAAACCTTGGTCTCACAAACAACGGATCAACTTCAGAGTTTCGATGGACATTATTCGAACGCTCTATTTTCAGTTCACTTCGATAATGTCATCACAGGAAATCTGGAAACCCGGACAATGGTTTACTACACCGGAGACTTTGAGCATCAAGTCCCAATCCAGACATACAACATCGATATGCGCTACAGTTCATTCCCGCAGTTCTGGTCGAGCTCAAACGAAACCAGAAGTCAGAGTTATGATCTTGCAATGAGGTCTCTGTCAGCAAGTCAGGACTTAACCTACATGCCCTCTTCGGTTGCTGAAGTTGATGCCGGCGTGCAGGCGAGGAGGATGCTTTTCGGTTACGACCCGAACATATACCTTACCGACGTAATCGGAACTAACACGAGGATTTTCCCCGATACGACTGTTTCTTTAAGCAGTTTTGCCCAGCAGGGCTTTGACGATACAACGGCTGTGAATGCGATCGGGTATGATGTCGATGCATATGCACAGCAAAAGCTACGATTCACAGATAATCTCTCTTTGAACGTCGGCGTCAGGTACGATTATTTCACGCTCGATATGGAGGGCAGATTCTCGCCAAGATTGAATGTTTCATACCTGATGCCGCTGGGTGTAGAAGTGAACGCCGCATGGGGAGTGTACTACCAGCTTCCGAACTATGACCAGTTGAAAATGTCTGTGGCATCACCAAACAATACTCGAATGCAGAAGGCAATACATTACCTCGTCGGAATCAAGAAAGAATTTTCCCGCAGGTTTACGTTTCAGGTTCAGCTCTACGAGAAATACTACTCAGATCTTGTCCCGGCCATAAAATTGCCTTGGGGCGGATTGTTCTACAAGAGTGCGGACAAAGGAGGAATAGGGTTTGCAAAAGGGTTAGACCTTTATTATCGCATGAACCTGGGGAAGTTCGATCTAACTATGAGTTACGGTTATCTTGTGGCTGAAGAAAAGGGAATTTCCGATCCCGGCTTCTACCCGCGAGTCTCTGATCAGAGACACACCGTTTCTGTCGCCGCAACGTGGAGGCCCGGGAATACATGGGAGATATATTTACGGGCGTTCTACGGGAGCGGATATGCATACGCGCCGTACACAGTTGCTGTGGATTCTGCTTCGATGATAGCTAAGTGGGTGACTGGATTGCAGAATTCGGCGCACCTTCCACCTTATGAAAGGGTGGATGTCAGACTCGCAAAGTCATTGACTCTCTTTAAATGTCCCGCGCAACTCTATCTCGACGTGACGAACGTGCTCGACAGGAGGAATGTGTGGTCTTACAGTTACACCTATGATAGCTTCGGGCACCCGACCGCCCAGCCGATGAGACTCGTGGGTATAGTCCCGGCGATTGGAATCAGTTGGAATTTTGGGTCATGACTAAACGCCCGGCATTTTCAGGACCGGTCAGTGAGTCGCGATTCCGGCAGCTATACTCACGCGGTATTCCGGCCTGATTATCCCTCTTTCAGTTACGAACGCGGCGATATTTTTTGCCGGCGTAACGTCGAACGCAGGTGAAAAAACTGAAATATCCTCCGGCGCTGATTGGCAGTCCCTGAAGTGAGTAATCTCGTCAGGATTTCTTTCTTCAATTGGTATTTCATCGCCTGACTTCGCTGCAAGATCGAAGCTCGATGACGGGGCGGCTACATAAAATGGTACACCATTCTCTTTGCAGAGCACAGAAAGATTATATGTCCCGATCTTGTTTGCCGTGTCGCCATTAGCTGTGATCCTGTCGGCGCCGACAACAGCAAGGTTGGCTTTAAATTTCCGCATCGCTATTCCGGAAGCACCATCGACTATCAGCCTGAAGTCTATTCCTAATTTCTGCAGCTCCCAGGCAGTTAATCGAGCTCCTTGCAGGAGTGGACGTGTCTCATCAACTAGAACCATGACATCCTTGCCTGCCTCATGCGCTGCACGGATCATTCCGAGAGCGGTGCCGTAGCCGCCTGTTGCAAGCCCACCCGTGTGGCAGTGAGTCAGAATTACGGCCTTGTCGGGAATTAGCTCGAGTCCGAACCGGCCGATTCTCCTGCAAGAATCAACCTCTTCGTCGAGTATCTCCTGCGCCTGATAGAGAAAAACTTCTCCAACACTTGTGCCCGAGATATCGAGGTTCCTCAAACGCGCGAGTACGTTTCTAATGTTTACCGCCGTGGGTCTTGTGAGAAGTATAGCTTGAAGAGCGGACTCCAGCTTTGTATCGATCGTATTCGTCGAGCCGTATTCAAAAGCAGCAAGCGTCGCTGCATAAGCCGCAGCTATCCCGATCGCCGGCGCGCCTCTGATCCTCAGCGACTTGATCCACTCGCAAACGTCCAGGTAATTGTGGGATGACAGGAATACTTCTTCGGTTGGCAGGCGGGTCTGGTCAATTATCGTTACATCGCCGTCGTTCCATCTTATCGGGTCAGGAAGGGATAATTTCACAGGAGAATTCTTAGTCCGAGACTCTTGATAGCTCGATGAAGTCACGATAGCGCCCCATGATTTCAATATCGGAGAGATCTTTCAATCCCTTTATTCCGAATTTGGTGACACAGAAGGAAGCCATTACACTTCCGTAGACAACGGCACGTTTGAAATTTTCGTCCGAGAGGTCTTCGGTTCGGGCAAGGTGTCCGACGAAGCCGCCCGCAAAGGAATCGCCAGCGCCTGTCGGATCGTAAATGAACTCAAGCGGAAACGCAGGCGCGGAAAAGATGGTGTCTCCCGTGAAAAGCAGTGCACCATGCTCACCTTTCTTGATGATCACGATCCTCGGTCCCAGCTTCATGATGATCTTTGCAGCTTTGATCAGGTTTGGCTCTGAAGATAGAAGCCGCGCTTCGGAATCATTGAGTATGATTATGTCGACCAGCTTAAGCGTCTGCAACAATTCATCGTGTTTACCCTGAATCCAGAAATTCATCGTGTCGCAGATGACCAGTTCGGGCTTCTGTCCCATCGATTCAATGACGCGTCGCTGGAGTATCGGATCGATATTGCCTAGAATAACATAGCGGCTTTTTCGGTATGATTGTGGGATCTCCGGGTTGAATTTCTCAAAGACATTGAGGTCTGTCGAGAGGGTATCGCGTTCGTTCAAATCGTAATGGTAACGGCCGCTCCAGTGGAATGTCTTTCCTCCCTGAATTGTCTGGAGGCCGGTAAGATCAACCCCGCGCGATTCAAGAAATTCTATTTCCTGCTTGGGGAAGTCGCTGCCGATAACGCCGACCAAACGAATTGGAGCGGCAAAGTAAGAAGCTGCAACAGATACATATACTGCACTTCCTCCGGCAACCATCTCTGCTCGGCCGAAAGGCGTTTCGATAGTGTCGAGCGCGAGCGACCCGACGACAAGTAAGCTCATCTCTAACTCCGATCAGGGTGATTTGTGATCGTCAATTTAACAACCACAGGAGGGAAACTCAAATATCGGACACTGGAATTCCAGAAACCACTCGGTTTCGCCTACGCACTGTTCTTTCTGATCATCATTTCTCTCCCGGTCGCAATCGGATGTGACGGTCGTGGCATACCTCCGACAGAAGAGCGGGGAGGGGACGGGGCAAATTCGAGTGTCATTCAAGCGTCATGATGACTGATCCTTTCAAATCTCCATTGCAATTTCGCAGTGTCGTTGTTAAAATCTCTTGCGCCGGCCGGGGATTTCTTGACGGCCCCCGTCTGGAAGAAAAGCAATGAAGTGGTACAGGAATGGAGCGGTGGTTCTCGATGTGGCAGCATCAACATGGTTTCAATTCTGCAGCCGCAAAGGTGAAAGCGGCAGCAACTCGGGAAATCCGGCACCGATAAAATTTAAGATTGATGCCCAGTCCCATGCGGGTTTGTCGCATCTGAGGAGTTTGTTCACAGTCTTGTGCCGGCCGAGCTATCTCCTGTTATCCAGCGAAATGCAGATCCGTATTGCCGACGCTTCAGGAGACCATTTCCCTGGTTTAATCTTAATCCAACCGGTGTATAGAGGAGGTTAAAATGCAAAAGCTCTTTCTGGTTATGGCTGGTTGTCTGATTTTTATGGCAACCTTTAGTGGTACCCCTAAGCAAAACAGGATAATTCCAGCCAGGTTTTCCCATCCAGGCATCATCAGGTACAACCATGACGGTTTCATAATTAACGGCAAGCCGGTCTTTATTTACAGCGGCAGCTTCCACTATTTCAGATGTGACTCGACCGATTGGATGGACCGGCTGCAGAAAATAAAGGCGGCCGGCTTCAACACGATCGAGACTTATGTCCCATGGAATTGGCACGAGCGACAGGAAGGGAAGACAAATTTCGAACCACTGGAGAGATTCTTGGACGATTGCCAGCAGGTCGGATTATATGTCATCGTCAGACCCGGGCCATACATTTGTGCGGAATGGAACGTCGGCGGATTCCCGACATGGCTGGAAGGAAAAGATGTGGGTTTCAGAACTGCGTCGCCAGCGGACATTCGATGGTCGAAATACTGGTACGATGAAGTACTGCCGGTTATCCGTAAACATCTCATCACGAACGGTGGGAACATCATTCTCATGCAAATCGAAAATGAGTACAATTACTATCCGGTGCCGGATAGTCAAAAAATCCTCTATCTAAAGTCGTTGTACGAGACGGCTATGAAAAACCGGATAGACGTTCCTATAATTACATGCTGGACGAAACAGGTGCGCGACCATTCCGATCCGATCTTCTCTCAGATAATGGATGCCTGCAATTTTTATCCTGGGTGGAATATCGAAAGTACGCTTCCGCAAATCGATCAGATGAAGGAAGAGGAGCCCGAATCTCCACCGATGATCACGGAGCTGCAGGGAGGCTGGTTCTCTCAGTTTGGTGACAAGAGCCTCAGACGAGTGAATCAGTTCGGGCCAAAACAGATAAGCGACCTCACTGATTTCGTAATCGCGCATGGGATCAAGGCGCTGAGTTACTACATGCTATATGGTGGCACAAACTTCGGGTACTGGGGATCGTTCGAGAAGACGACCAGTTACGATTATACTGCACCCATTTCGGAGCCAGGAGGATTGTGGAGCAAATACAGGGCGGTGAAATTGATCGGAGATTTCATAAGGATGGAAGGACAGCATCTGATCGATGCGCACGAAATAAAAGACGGCGCTCGCACGGATACTCCAGGCGTTGAGACTATCCTTAGGACCGACGGCAAATCCGGATTCCTTTTTGTCTGGAATAAGAACAGCAAACCGGCAACCGCAAGAGTAAACTTCAAACTGTCTTCGAGTTCGGACGCGAATCTCAAGGTTGAACTCGGCGCGAGAGGAGCTTATCTCCTCCCAGTCGAGCTCCCACTTCCCAATGGCGAAGTGCTGCATTACACGAATGTACCGATCTCGGCAATTGCTGAGCTGAACGGTAAGCCTCTTATAATTGCGTATGGAACCTCGGGGCAGGAAGCATCGATTCATGTCGGTTCGGGTATATGCAAGGGGGTCATTCGGAACTCCGACCAGATCAAGAAATGCGGTGATCTCTATGTGCTTTTGACCACGGAGGAACGTGCCTCAAGGTCACGTGTGTTCGAGTCCACGTCAGGTCCGGTCACAATTATCTCGGATTCGTACCTGACAACTGAAAACGGAAACAGAGGCAATAATGTCAAGCTCGATTTGCAGACCCGCCCCGGCAACGATTCCTTCTCCGTACTCGGACCGACCAGTGTTTCTTCAATCTCCATCGACGGGAGAAAAGTAAAAGCCATGGCCTCTCCAGTGGGAGTCCAGACATTCTCTCTAAGTACACAGGGGTTCGACCTGCCGAGCGTTGAGATCAAGGATCTGAAGATGGAATCCGGCATGGAAGCGCATCCGGAAATATCATGGGAAGACGCACCGACAAGCGGAGATTCCGTTGTTCCGCTCGATATCGACGGCGATTGTCAGAGCGGGTATACCGTATATTCCGGAGAAATCAAATTGAAGCAGAAATCAAAGTTACAGTGCGACTTTTACTTCGACGATTGGCATTCTGTGCTTGTCGACGGAAAGGTACTGCCAGGTCTGACGGGCAGCAGCAAAGAGAATTTGTCAACTGAAGAGTTGAGTGGTGGGAATCATCAAATAGAGATTCTGTATGAGAACGAAAGCTGGCCGAACTTTGGTTTCATGGAACAACACAAAGGGTTGAAGTCTATTTCATGTTCTGTGGCCGGAGAAGCCTCGAGACTAGGTTTGAGCTTGAAATACCATTATGCTCTTCCCGGCCAGCTTGCGGGTTGGCAAAAGAAATCATTCGACGACTCAGGATGGCAACCGGTCAGGCAATTCGGCAAATCGCGGTCTGTGGACGGCATATCATGGTACAGAGGTGAATTCAAGGTGCCGACCAAACCCGGGTGGGTAATCCCATGGCGGCTGCATATGGAGTCGACCGGAAGCGCACAGATATGGATTAACGGGAGACTTCTTGGTAGATATTCTTCGCGGGGGCCACAAAAGAATTTCTATATGCCGGATGGATGGCTGAACTTGAACGGGACAAACAGCATCGTTCTGGTTTTGAGGCCCGGTGGCAATGGAAATTTAACTCCAAAGATAACAAGTCTGTACGTCGCGCCATACGATCAATACGTTGTTCAGAAGCATAAGATGGAAATCAGCATGCGGTAGTATAATCAACCCGGTGGTTAGCGGTAAATGAAGCAATATTGGATGACTAAGTCGGGCTCTACAGCATATACGACGGGCCCGGCTTTATCCAGCACGGACCCGTTCGTTCCGCCCGGTCCAGATCGTGGGGCAGCTTCAGTTGCATGACGGGGCCTAGACTTAAGTCGCACGGTTTATGTTACATTCTTCCGTGCTTTTGTCTTCCACTTGCGATGGCGATCTCCGCAAGATCTCGCGGTTACTACGCGGTTCCTCTTTTGAATTCGCCTCGAAAATTGATAATTTCTACATCAAGAAAATTTTTCAAAGGATGATTTTCGCTTCTATATGAAGAAACCGTTCCGCGAAAGGCTGAAAGACGGTGTAATCATCTGCGACGGTGCGATGGGCACTTTGCTTGAGTTGTACGAGTACAACGAGAAGCCGCCCGAGATTCACAACATCAAGAGCCCAGACATCGTCGAGAGAGCACACCGGGAGTATATTCAGGCCGGTGCCGAGATCATAGAGACAAATACCTTCTCAGGGAACCGAATGCGTCTCGAAGTGTACCATCTTGAAGACAGGTTGGAAGAAATAAACAGATTTGCTGCCGAGATTGCGAAGAGAGCAGCTGCTGACTCGGTATACGTAGCAGGTGCGGTCGGTCCCACCGGACGGCTTCTCGAACCTCTCGGCAAGACGAAGCTTTCGGATGTCAAAGAGGTCTTCAGGGAACAAATCGGCATCCTGGTCGGCAGCGGAGTCGATCTGCTCATACTTGAAACCTTTCTCGACCTTAACGAGCTCGACGCTGCAATAGATGCTGCTAAAGAAGTGTCCCCTGGCATTCCAATTATCGCTCAAAAGACCTTTTCCGAAGATGGGGCAATCCTGGCGACGGAATTCCCGGTTGAGGTTGTCAGACACATAAAATCGAAAGGTGTGGATGTCGTCGGCTCGAACTGCACTGTCGGACCGCAGCGAATGTACGGGATCATCAAGTCGGTCTACTCAGAGGACATCGTGCTCTCGGCTCAACCGGCTGCCGGCATACCGACACTCGTTGACGGGCGATCTATTTATCATGCCACGCCTGAGTATCTTGCAACCTATGCGAAGCAGCTTGTCGAAGCCGGAGTTACGGTGGTAGGTGCATGTTGCGGTTCGACGCCGTCTCACATCAGAGCGATCGCTGAGGCAGTCAGGGGCGTGAAGATAGATCGTCCTCCTGTAGCGGTGAAGCAAAAGACTATCGTCGAAGAGGAGAAACCCGGGGAGGGATCGCGCGACAGTTCGAAATTCGCCGCAAAGTTAGGGAAAGAGTTTGTGACTACTGTCGAGCTTGATATACCTCGCGGACTGGACATATCCTCCGTAATTGATGGAGCAAAGTTCTGCAAGGAAAAAGGTTTCGATGCTGTCAACATTACCGACGGGGCGCGGGCAAGAATTAGGATGAGTTCGATAGCAATCTCCCATCTGATCCAGAGGGAAGTTGGAATCGAAGCGATGACTCATCTTACCACTCGTGACAGGAACATGATCGGCTTGCAGGCGGAACTTCTTGGCGCCCACGTCCTTGGCGTGCGCAACATTCTCGTCATCACAGGCGACCCGGCCAAAATCGGTGATCTGCCGCAGGCAGAGTCGGTGTTCGATATTGATTCCGTCGGTCTGATTAGAATCGTCAAAAATATGAATTCCGGTCGCGACTCGATGGGCAACCTGATGGGCGAGCCGACCTCATTCCTGATCGCGTGCGCCGCAAATCCTTCAACGGAGAATTTCGATTATGAAATCGAGAAGCTTGTCCGAAAAGTCGAGTCGGGCGCGGAAGTGGTGTTTACCCAGCCCATATATGAAACTGAGAACTTCAATCGCTTTCTTAAAGAAGTCGAGACCCTGAAAGTCCCGATCGTTGCTGGAATACTGCCTTTGAGAAGCCACAAGCATGCTGAATTCCTACATCATGAGATACCGGGCATAAACATTCCATCCGCAGTTAGAGAGAAGATGTTTCGTGCCGGGGAGAGTGCAGCAAAGGTGGGCATTGAAATATCTGCGAGTTTGCTTCGAGAGATCAAAGGGACGATTGCAGGGGCGTATTTTCTTCCACCTTTCAAGAAATATGATGTTGCAGCGAGGGTGATGGAGCAAGCAGGTTTTTAACCTCAAATCCTCTTAAAGAGGAACTGAGTCCGGTTGAAACCGCCTGATTTCAACTATATTTTAGCAATGTGCGGAACTGCAAAACTCGGAATTCAACAGCTCCCCAATTCTTGATTGCCAATGTCTAATTGGTTAGATTAATTGCAATCTTAGCCCAAGATGACGAGAAATCTCGGTTCTTTGATCGAATGAGCGAATGCGCCGGGGCTCTTAGCTCAGCCGGTTCAGAGCGCTTGCTTCACACGCAAGAGGTCACTGGTTCGAGTCCAGTAGAGCCCACAGAAAATTTCAAATGGAAGAATTGGAAGAAAAAGTCCAATAAAACCAGTTATTACATACATCATTCTAATTATTCATGAAAAAGATCAGCAAATTACATTTGGAGGGGAAGTGGAGACTTGGTTAACGATTACGAACTAGAAGTCTCACTAAGAAACGCGAGGAACAAATGGAAAAGATAGGCGGACTCCCCTCAGAAAAGAAGCGAGTTCAGAAAAGTCAGATTGAGAATCCCTTGAGCGACATTGTCACGGACGATGTTTACAAGACGCTGATTGAGAATAGTCTTCTGGACTACAAAGCGGTAAGAGACTATCAGATTAAGCGCCGGTTCAAGGACCTCCGCAACTATATGAGCGTTGGAGACGCAATTGAGAAAATTCAGGATGAATATCCCTACCTGAGATTTGACACGATCAGGAAAATCGTCTATAACGCGAAGACGGAAAAAGAATAGAAATAGTTCGACCTCAGTTCATCCCTCTACAGGGCGGATGGACAGGCGGAGCGCTCCTTGTAGCTGCTCCCGGTGATGGGGGGTATGTTGTGCATTGATGTGGGAAGATTGAAGCGGGCGAGGATAGATCGTTCGGGAATTTTCAACCCATTTATTCGGTTTACCAGATTGTAATTAAAACATTCTAATCCGAATAAAGGAGCGTTCCGATGAAACGGTACGTGTCAAACAATGACGAAACCGCGCGCATGTTTCAAAACGATTTCCTTGAGTTCTTTTCGCATGTGCATCCCTCGGTTCCGTCTATAATATTTCTCCCCGTCGTCGGTTATATGTTCTACACGACGATAATGACGGGAGTAGGTCTTGAATATGCTCTTCCGCTGTTGGTGCTGGGGCTATTCGTCTGGAGTTTTACTGAATACGTTCTTCATAGATTTGTTTTCCACTTTGTGCCTAAAAGCGGCTGGGGGAAGAAAATCCATTTTATGTTTCACGGGATTCACCATGATTATCCGAGCGACTCGACCCGTTTGGTAATGCCGCCCATCGTCAGCATTCCGCTGGCAATATTCTTCTATATCCTTTTCATGAACATCCTCGGGGTTCATTACCTGCCGCCTTTCTTCGCGGGGTTCATCTTAGGTTATCTGACTTATGATCTGTCCCACTATGCGTTTCATCATTTCAACCTTCATGGGAAAGTCGGATTATACCTGAAGCAGCAACATCTGCGTCACCATTACATGGATCCGGACAACAATTTCGGCGTAAGCTCGCCGCTATGGGATTTTGTGTTCGGAACGGTTGCAAAGAAACGCCAGCAGGAAAGCGTAACGGCAGAAAGATAGACATCGGGGCATAAATCAAGTTTTGCGTTGAGTTCGGCCCGATAAGGCCACTCTTCTATTTCGGACGCGTCCTCACAACTTTCAGGCAACGGTGAACGCGCTGTTTTGAGTAAGAAACTATTACATTTACATTCGCATCAGTGCGGAGGGATAAATCCCTTCAGCGATCCGTCATTCAAGCCGAGGTTGAAGTCCCTGGTATCCATCACATTGCCTTAAAAGCTATCCGAGTATCATCGGCAATTCTTTCAACTGACGCTTAATCGGATCGAGAGCGAGGTCCACCGCTTCCAAGATGAAAGCGCCCAACAGGGTTGAATCACCTTCCTCTCCAAAGATCGCGTCTGCGACACCGACCTTGTGACCGTACCTAAACATTGCCCAACCTTTCTTGCGACTTATTCTAGTCCCGTCTGCTAGTCGAAACTCCACTTCCGAAAGAGGCACAAGCCCGAACTTCTCAAGCACGTTTGCAGGTACCACAGAGTAGATTGCACCCGAATCGATCAGAAATTCCAGTTTTTCTGTCGCACCTGGGTTAACCGGATTCCCGACCTCAACCTTCAGAACTGTAAGTCCCATCTTATCTTTTCCTCACTGTAAAATCATAGCAGTCAGGGCGAAACATTCAAAGGCCGAGAACTCTTCACACGTACCCTGCATTCTTCATGCTGAGATATCCTGTCGGACCGACAATAAGATGGTCGTGGACGGGAATGTCGAGGAACTCGCCTGAGTGGACGAGGTCTTTGGTAATCTGTATGTCCTCTTTGCTCGGATCCAGTTTACCGCTCGGATGGTTGTGTACCACTATGATGCTCGCGGCATCTTCAAGGATTGCAAACTTGAAGACAGCTCTTGCGTCGACAAGACTTGCACTTAACGTCCCCTCGGTCATCGTTTTGACGCGCTTGACTTTTCCGGATGTGCTGAGCGCAATGACTTTGAATATTTCCCTTTTCTCGCCCGCAAAGTCTCTCATTATGAACTTGTGAACGGCTTCCGGGTTATTCAGCAGCGGAGCGTCTCCGACCGGCATATTCTGTATCCGCCTTCCAATCTCGAACGCCGCAACGAGCGTCACTGCTTTTACGGGCCCCACTCCGGCAGTATTTGAGAGCTCAAGTGCGTCTCTCATTGCCAACGTGCTGAGCGAATTCTCGTAGGACATCAGTAGATTTCTTGCCACGTCAAGCGCTGTCAAAGATTGAAATTTCGACCGTATTCCCGTTCTGAGAAGGATTGCTAAAAGCTCCACGTCGGTGAGTTTAGTGGCACCTTGCGAGAGAAGCCTTTCACGCGGCTTCTCGCTCTCTGGCCATTCACGGAGTGTATGCTGCTGCCCAATTTCTGTGTCAGTTTTCTTCACGACTGCCCGCCCCCTTTACTTATTCAATTAGTGTTTACTATTTGATGTCCATTTCTCCTAAATCCACAATTGCATCCTTTTTGAACTGAAGGATGTGTATGTAATGGTTCGAGTTGTTAGGCTGAAAAGATATTGCGGAATGTATCCCGTTATATGTAATCACCTTCAAAGCGCTGGTAATACTTGCCCTAACAGTATCGCCGGAACTGATAGTGTCTAACAGAAGACTCATTGCATCGTAACCATATCCTACTGTTCGGTCCAGATCAGCGTCGGATATCTGCGAAAGAGAATCGCTCACTGCAGTATACGCGGAAGAAGCTGTATTGAAATAGGTGTCGCTGCAGAAGACAACCCCGTCAATGTATGAATCGTTACTCGACAGTTGGTTCAGGTCGTACCAGTCATCGGTTCCAAGCAGTTGTGTCTTGACGTTGTAGTATGCGAGTTGTGCCCCGACGATACCAATATCCTTCGGGGAAGTGAGCGGAACGAAGACCGCCTGGAGAGATCGAAGCGGGTCGAATTCTCCCAGAGAAGTCCGACTGTCGATCGGAATTCCCAATGAGTCCGCTACCTCCAGGGGGCGCTTCCCGAAGAGATCGTACGCATCCATGCTTCCGTTGACTTTTACGAGTGAGTCGATCACCATCGGCGAAACTCCGTAGTTCCTGAGAATCCCCAGTTCGTCTCTGTTGAGTTTACGGAAGTCCACATACGGTTCATGAAATGCTGCCGCATCATTTTTCATCTGCTCGATTTGCTGCGAAAGGTCTGTAGTTCCGCTCTCGAAGTACTGGGTCGATACCGGCGTAATTCCCATTTCCTTCAGAGCATCCGCAAAGTACGCCGCGATTTGTGTGCCATACGAATCCGACGGCGAGAGGATAGCAATCCTTTTAATATGGAGTGAATCCACGGCATAATATGCAATTGCCCGAGCTCTTGTTCGGAAATTCGGGTTGGCCTGGAATACGTACGAATTCGCCGAAGCGAGTCCGATTTGGGTAGCGGTTGGGGTAATGAGTGGAATGTGATTGGAATCGGCGAGGCTCGCGACCTCACTGACTTCGTTGCTGTAGACCGGGCCTAGCACAGCCTTGACGCTTGAGTCCTGACACATTGTCAGCATGTCTTCAAACAGCTTGACCAGACTTGTCCCGTAGTTGTCCAAAACAATTCCAACTTTGATTGCGGCGGTATCATTATAGTTGTCTAAAGCGAGCTGAATTCCAAGTAGTAGTCTGTCGCCAACACCTGCACCGTATTCCAAGGGTAACAGCACACCGACTTTGACGGGCGCCCTGGATAGTAGACTGTCCGCCGCTATTCTGCTGATCCACTTCGCAACTTCTCCGCTTCCCATGCCTGATTGGGGAAAACGTTGATTGAACTCTTCGAGCATTTTTCCTGCAGCGTCGTACTTGTCAGAGAAGTAAGCACGGCGGGCAAACCCCAGTACAACTGTCAACGAGGATAATCGGCTCCGGCAAGTATCAAACAGGCTTTCTATCTCGTGGAAATTCAGGTCCGAGTCGACGAGTGGACGAAGGCTTGCTATTGCCTGCTCCCTGAGGACCGGGTCTGCCGCGGAGTCAATCACCGTTATGAACCGGGTTGCGGCAGAATCATAGCTTCCCAATTCGAAATAAATCGCTCCGAGTATATTGATGGCCGGGAACCTGTCGTTGTCGTAGGGGAAGCGGAGCAGGAATGTGTCGATCACATCAGCGGATTTGCGGTATTGCCGAAGGTTGAAAAGGGATCTCGCACCATAATAGTAAGCCTGTGCAGAGCGCTGGTTTAAGGAATCGTCCATTACCTGTCTGAAATACTGGTACGCGTCAGCATAGTCGCCCTGCTTAAAGCTCACAATACCCTCGGCGTAAGCTGTCTCGTCTGCTTGGCGGTAGGATAGCTGAGCATAAGCATTCGTTGCCCCCGCGAGGAGGAAGAATATTACTATTGTCCTCAAGTCTAGTTTCAGCGTTTGTTTTTCTTTCCCGAAGCTTTCGTTCCGGTCCCGCCGCTCCAGCTTTGGCTGCGCTTCCCGGGATCACGGGTCGAAGACAAGCGCTCGAGCGCTTCTGTATCGTCCTCGATCAGCGATCCGGTTCTTGCCAGTTCATCAAAGACGCCTCTTGCTCTTTCAACATCTCCCAGTGCGCTGTACAAGTTCGCCAGAGCGTGCTTCACCTCCGCACTGATCGGGTTCAGACTTTCTGCGCGGCTCAAGTAGAATTCCGATTCGCTGAGTCTTCCTGTTTCCAGGAGGATCTTCCCGCACATCAGCCATCCCGGAAAGAAGTCGGGGTCGGTATCGATCAACAAAGTAAATTCCTCAAGTGCATCCCAGAGCGCACCGAGCATGTAATAGGCCGTGGCAAGGTCAAGTCTGAACTCCACTGATGACTCGTTAAGAGCGAGTTCACGTTTCAGATACTTGATGGCATTTGGAAAGTCTTTTTGCTTGAGATAGGTTTTGCCGAAAAGGCCATTCGCGTCAGGGTACTTGGCATCTACTCTAAGCACTTGTCTTACCTCCGACAGAGCTTCTTCGTACTGGTGCATTTCGATGAAAATGGTTGCCAGTGCAAGGTGAACTCCCGGGTTCCGCCATGAGTTGAGCATCCTGAGCAGGGGGAGAGCTCGTTCTGATTCTCCCAAATTGTAGTACAGACTTCCCAGGGCATAAACAAGTCTGTTCCGTACGGAGATATCGGGGTGATCTTCTGTGATCCTCGCCAAACCATCGGAGAGAATCTTTCCGGCCGCATTGTAGTTCCTAGCTCCGATATATATCTCGGCTAACTTGAGATATGCGTCGCCGTACTCGGGATCGTTTAATATCGCCCTTCGAAGTATCTGTATTGCATGAAGCGGCTTCTCGTCGCTCAAGTAATCGAGTGCCTCATCAACGAGGCTTTTGGCGGAAAGGGGCATACTTTGCACTTACTTCTTCATCAGATTATAAGCGCTTTGCCTGAGAATTTCACTCCCACTCGATTGTTGCCGGAGGCTTGCTGCTCACATCGTAAACGACTCTGTTTATTCCCCTGACTTCGTTGATTATGCGGTTTGATACTTTGTTGAGAAGCTCGTAAGGGAGTTGTGCCCAGTCTGCAGTCATCCCGTCCTGGCTCGTTACGGCACGAAGTGCAATCGTATATTCATAAGTTCTTTCGTCTCCCATAACGCCAACCGACTGCACCGGCAGAAGCACCGCGAATGCCTGCCATATTTGTGAATAGATCCCGAACTTTCTTATCTCGTCGATAAAGATATCGTCCGAACTGCGAAGGAGAGCGAGTTTCTCAGGGGTAACCTCTCCTAAAATCCTCACGGCGAGACCAGGTCCGGGGAATGGATGGCGCTCGATTATGTCGTTTGAAATTCCCAGCTCGCGCCCCACCAACCGCACTTCATCTTTGAAAAGTAATCGGAAGGGTTCGATTAGTTTTAACTTCATTACTTCGGGCAGCCCGCCGACGTTGTGGTGGGTTTTTATCTTGGCTGAAGGTCCCTTTTGCGATTGCGATTCTATTACATCCGGGTATAGCGTTCCCTGAGCAAGGAACTTGACATCCCTGATATCATGTGCCACGTTCTCGAACACCTCAATAAAAGTGTTCCCGATGATTTTCCGTTTCTTTTCCGGGTCGGTGACGCCTCGAAGTCTCTTCAGGAATGTGTCGGAAGCGTCAACATAGTGAAGGTTGATGTCGAAGTTTTTCCTGAAGTAGTCGACCACATTTTTGCTTTCATCTTTTCTCATTACACCATTGTCAATATGGGCCGCATGAAGTTGCGAGCCAATTGCCTTCTGGAGAAGTACTGCTGCCACGGCCGAGTCGACGCCGCCGCTCATTGCGCAAATAACTTTCCCCTCTCCAACGGTCTCCCTGACCTTCTGCACAGTCTCGTCTATGAAGTTTCCAGGCTGCCAGTTTGCCCTGCATCCGCAAACCCTGAAGACGAAATTGCTCAGAACCTCCTTGCCTTTCGCAGTGTGGATGACTTCCGGATGGAACTGGACACCGAAGATCTTTCTTTGTTCGGACTTGATTGCAGCTATTGGGGAATTGTCTGTGTGGGCTATCGGAACGAAACCCGGGGGGAGCTTTGTGACTTTGTCTGCATGGCTCATCCAGACTTTTGTGACGTCGCCGATGCCGTGGAAAAGATCTGCTGAATCGTCCACGATGAGCATCGCCTTTCCGAATTCCTGGTGCGCCGATTTATCGACTTCGCCGTTCAGCTGGTATGCTATGACCTGAAGTCCGTAGCAGATGCCTAACACCGGAATGCCGGCATCGAATATTCTGCTGTCGGGTAAAGGTGCTCCAGTCTGATAGACGCTTGACGGGCCGCCGGAGAGGATAATTCCCTTCACATCCAATTCGCGTATTTTTTCCAGCGGGAAGTCGAAGTTCTCCACGAGGCTGAGAACGTTTAGCTCTCTTACGCGCCGCGCGATAAGCTGGGTGTACTGTGCACCGAAGTCGAGGATTAGAATTTTATCCATCTTTCATTTCAAGTTAATGACCACTGGTTAATTTGCAAAAGAAACGATGCTAAGCCTGGGGACGGATTCCCTTCGCGTCCCCTCAGCGGAGGTCGACGCCCGAAGTGAAAGTCGCTACGAACGCTTGGCTGACTTCTTTATGAGGTGTGAAAGCTGCAAGAATCTATTTGCTGACCGTCCTAAGGAACTGCGCAAACCCGTCCATCTCTTCCTTCGTCCGTTTCTCCGTCACCGCAACAAGCAAACCATTTTCGGATGGGAGCAGCTTCTCGACATCGA
>JAKASW010000355.1 GCA_021818875.1 Bacteroidota bacterium | reverse complement strand
TCTTGTGTTTTAGTCCGGTGTCAAAATAGACCGTCGCATCCGGCGTTTTTCCCGTTGATGAATTATCTCCCTTTACGAGGTCGCTAACTTTCACTTCGACTGGCCCAGGCCTATTACCCCCCGCATCGAGAATATTGATCGGTATAGGTGTCACAGACGCGCTTCCGATTGGCATCAGCTCGAAGTTTCCCCACACGTCGGTCTGATATTTGGTGAGGACTCCGGTTACCCGGATCACATAGCCGCTGTCTATCGCACCAAACCCCGCGTTCAACACCGCCGCTGAGGTATCCCTGGTATAAATGTTCATCCCACCCCATTCCGGTCCATTCGGATTCTGGATATAAAATGAAAAGTGGGTGTTCACGTTGCGGATGACACGAGTATCGGTAGTCAGGATCCCTGTGATGGTAATTGTGTCTCCGAGGTAGTTGCCGTTGGTAAGACTCGCCCTCGGAGTCACGCCGGCGGCGAACAGCGAATCGGCGATCTTCAAGGAATCCATCGGTATGAAGTTGACGCTGTCGAGCGGAACCACCGGATAATTCTGTGCCATGACGTATCCGGTCACGAGCAAGAGAAGCAGTAAGACTTTTTTCATTGTGAGCCTCCTTCCACTTTTCATATTATTGAATCAATTCTTATAAGGGGAACAGTGAAAACGGAGCACAGAACAGAAATTACGCCCGTGTTGGAAATACTCGTGTTCCATTCTCCGTGTTCCGTGTTTCATTTTATGACCAGAAACTTTCCTCTTTGAATATTTCCGTTGTCCAGATTTTTCACGGTGAACAAATAAAGTCCGGTGGCGATTGCCTGGTCTCCGCTGGTGATCAGGTCCCACGCATGAAGCCCGCCGGGCATTCTCTGCGAATTGTCCGAATCGTAATGCTGATACCATTGAATGTCGGAACCAGTGTATGTCGCGGCATTGTGCTCCAGTGTCGCCACTATGTCACCGGCAATCGTATAGATCCTGATCTCACATTTTGCAGGAAGATTGTAAAAATAGATCTTTCTTTCCCGTTCTCCTGTTCCATCCCAGACTGCCCTGGTATAATACGGATTCGGGAATACTCCCACTTTCAGAGAATCACCGTTTGCCGGAGTTGAACCGGGAAAGACCTTTCCGGTGGCACGGACCGAAGTCTGGCTCGGCGTGCCGGATGTCGGGTCGCCTTTGTCGTACGCTTCCACACCGAAGAGGTATTGCCAACCGTTTAGAAGAAACGGAACCGTGTATCTATAAACATACTGGTACGGCTCTGCCGGAAACTCCTTCGGCGGACTTAACCTGGCAGGCAAGCCTGCATCAAGACCGATTGAATCCACCAGATCGAATTCTGCAATTTCTTCATAAGGATTCTGCATCCCCTGAAAATCATAGCCGGGTTTGGACTTGTACAGCCTGTAGCCTTCAAAGTTCTTCCGGTTCAGAAGCGGGTCGATCACGTTCTCGGGAGTATCGTCCCAGTAAATTGTCGCCTCGCGGTCGCCCGGCACGACATGTATATGAGGCGGCGGGAGGATGTTCGGGAAAATGTACCGATGAATTTTACCATCACCATACATATCCTCACCGGGATCGAGAACGCCGTTGCCATTTCTGTCGTCACCATTGTACGTGCGCTGCGCCCATGTCGCATTATCACATAAAGTTTTCCTGGATGCAGCTACATTGTTCTGATAATCGTCCGGATTCCCTGTATTGGACTTAGGAGCACAGACTATTGCAAAAGCGACCGTGACAGAAGAATCGGGAAGGAGCCGCATTGGTCCGACGGAGAGCAAGGTGTACCGGTTCCCCGCCTTGCCCAGATAGCTGGGATTTGCGTGGTTGTTGTAGTAATCCGACGGCAGCGAAGTCTCCATCTTTTCGAACTGCGGCGCGTCGGTAGTGCCCGGCGAAAGGAGGTTGGCATCGCCCGTCGACGACCTGAACTGCCAGGCCGAGAAATGGGTGAGTGAATTTAACGAATCAAGAAGCGCCGGTTGAGATTTGACCACCGAACTCAAAGGATCAACTCCGAGAAGCTTCAAAGCCACATAGTTGTCGGTCGGCATGTCGCTTGTGTGATGCTCTGCGTCGAAAGCATAGACCAGGCGAAGTGAATCGACATATCCCAGTCCTGTGCCACTATAGAACGGCGTCCCTTCGGTCGGTAACCGGTAATTTGTGTTGCGTACCGCGAAATCGTTCACGAAGCCGACAAACATGGAGTCGATCGGCGAGGTGCCGGTGTTGGTTACTCTATAGCTGAGTACGACAAAGAAGTCCGCAATCGGATATTGCCACGCGTAGGCCTCTTCGTGCACGGAAACGTTCAGCGGATGGTGACGGACAATTTCCTGCCCTGTTCCGGGATCCACCGTATTTGAATCGGTGAAGTCCGAGACAAAATCCTGGTGACTGACGGCGGTCGGGGAATAGTATCGCGAATCCGGAAGCGAGCTCCGTTCGGTAAGACCGACGTCAAGTGGCTGCGTGAACTCCGACGGACTGGAATAATAGTCGGTGGTGGCGGTGCTGACAAAAGGCCCTTGCCCGTTCTTGTATCCGCCGATCCAGAGTCCGCCGCTGAAGAGATGTTCGATTCTGGACCGCACCGGAGAGAAGGGATATTCGCACGATGGCTGGGCGGGCCAGAAAGAAGCATCAAACTCGTTGCCTATCTTGCCAAAGCTTGTTATCGCCAGTCCGATGTTTCCAACGTCGGTGTAACCGTTGTCGGAAACCTGCCCGAGAGATGTGTTCCATGATAGTGCGGATGAACCTAAGATAATCAATGCAATGATCGGAAGGCTTGCTCTTCGTTCAAGATTGTGCCCGCCGCGGTCCCAGGTCAAGCACCGGTACGACTTCGATTCGTTCTTCAGATTAGTCATTTCAAGAACAGCGCCTTTAGCGTTCGACTCTTTTCGATTCCTTCCGCCGGCAGAGTTATTCTAACGAAATAAACTCCCGAAGGTAGACCGGCAAAGTTCAGCGCGACCTTATTGCCGCCCTGGTGGAGATTCACAATCTCATGCCTCATCAAACTTCCCGTGACCGAGTAGACATGGACATACGCTTCCGCTGAAAACGACTTCACCATGACTTCAATGCTGGTCGAAGGATTAAACGGGTTCGGATACGGCTGAGAGATGGAGAACGTATTCGGAACCGACTGAGGCGTACGATAAGAAGTCAAAATCCCGGCATCGATGGACGCCGAATACACAAGGGAGGCAAGCGAGACAGAGGCGTCCTGCAATTGGGCAATTGTCATTGCTCCTAACTTCGACCACATGATTTGATAATAGAGACTCGAGGAAGTGCTCCCGGCTGTCGTAGTCGCAGAATCATCTGCGTCGTCGATCATCTGGAACTTAGAATTGGAGATGTAAATCACCTTGAAAGCGAAGTCCAAGACATCAGAAATATAGTGGGCGGTGTCCGGGAAGATACTGATCTGACCCAAATAACCTTCGAGCATATCGGTTTCATATCTTGAGTGGACTCCATGTCTGTTGTAAGTCTCCGTGCAGTGAAGCGGCTGGTGAGCATCCCCGATATAGTGGCCGAGGTCGGCAATTACCCTGTTTGCATTGACGGTATCACGGTCTTTGAGGAACGTAACCAGAGAGTCATAATCCCACTTTATGGCCCACGGAAGAACTCCGTTATGATAGACAACGGAAGCGCCATATTTGGATATCAACCAATCCAGATCGCGCGGGAACCACGAGGAATGAAACTCAGGGTAATAGTCAATGTCAATGAAATGACGTGCGCCTTCGTTTGAGTCAGCGCCCTTCCGATAGTCTGCATCCGAGCCATGGGCGGCATAGTAGCTTGCGTACTTAGCAAACCACATAGTATCCACAGGAAAATGAG
>JAKASW010000354.1 GCA_021818875.1 Bacteroidota bacterium | reverse complement strand
CTATTCACATCATAATTCCCTTGGCCGGACTGTGCTCCTCAAAGTATTGCACAAGCATTTGTTGAGGGACAAAGATCTCGTTGCGAGGTTTTCTCGTGAGGCGAAAGCCTGTGCCATGTTGCATTCTGAAAATATTGTTCAGGTCTATGACCTGACCGAGATAAACGGGGCACCGGCAATCGTTATGGAGTTCATTGAAGGCCGCACTCTTGCTGATATTCTACAGGGGGGGCAATCTGGCTCCGAAGAATTCCTTGTCAAATTGGCCTCGGCGGTCCTCATGGCCCTCTCATATGCGCACGAGAGGGGGGTGATACACCGTGATATAAAGCCGAGCAACATCCTGATTTCCGAGAGCGGAGTAATCAAGGTGACTGACTTCGGTCTCGCAGCGGTCTCAGATACTCCGTCGCTGACTATAGAGGGAAGTCTTATTGGTACTCCCGCTTACATGTCTCCCGAACAGTCGCGGGGCGAACCGGTCGATTCGCGCACCGACTTGTTCTCCCTCGGTGTCACTCTAGTGGAAGTCATGTCGGGCGAGAAAATATTTGCCGGCCAGTCTTATACAGAATGCATCGGCAAGATACAAAACTTCAATTTGGAGTCTCTGCAGGGTTACGCTTCCCGCTGTTCCCAGACTTTTTTCAGCTTTCTGAAGAATCTTCTGGCACCCGACAAAGAAGACAGGTTTGCATCGGCACGCGAGGCGCTGAATGCACTTGGAACGCCATCCAATGTATCCTCGACCATGATCCTTCCGCCGGTCCGATTGAGAAGAAAGAAAAACTATTACTTCGGTGGCGGTGCCTTAGTAATCCTCGCAGCATTAGTCTGGTACTTTTCTTCTATGGTGGGACACCGTCCCGCAAACACATCGCTCGACTCCCTCGTTTCCGCCATCCCCACGCGTCAGCCCGCGGCCATACAAGACTTGCGGCCAAAACAGGACGAATTTAGAAAGGGAACAGACAAAGTCTTCTTCAGTTCGCAAGATACATTTTCAGACGAAAAGGCTCATACTGCAAAGGAGAAATTTGACACTTCTTCGATTTTATCGATGAGCCGTCTGCCGGTCAACATCCCTCCTAAAGCAGATTCCGGCTTCATAAAGATTTCCTGCATCCCCTGGGCAAAAGTCTATGTTGATAGCGAATATGCTGGAATCACCCCCATCGAAGGTTCGATCAAAGTAGCTGCCGGAGCACACACAATATTATTCAGCAATCCGACCTTTGCCCCCATCGTGAGACAGGTCAAAGTAAAACCGCATCTCCTCTCGACAATTAGCGGGAACTTCTACAAGAATTCAGGCTTTCTCTACATCACCGTCCATCCATGGGGGAGAGTCTACGTCGATGACCAGTTTAGGGAGACAACGCCCTCGGACTCTGCAATTATCGTATCCGCAGGAACGCGACGGATCCGAATAGAGAACCCGCATTATCCGAGTATGGAAAGGACTCTTGCAATCAAGCCAGGAGATACTCTCCGGTTGAACATCAGCTTCAGGACCAAAGGAACCAGGTAGTGTTTGCGTTGATGGATTTCACAAGCATCAAGGAGCATCCTTAATCATGACAGGCCCGGCATGTCACTTGTAGTATTGGATCGGAACTGAAATGGCTTGCTACAAAATGAATAGGTTGGTGAGAACCCTTTTAAGGAGTCTCTTGATTGTCACAGCCGCACAATCATGCCTTTTTGCGCAGAATTCCCCGATGATGCAGATGCCGAAACCTCGCTTCGGAATGTGTTCAGCCCGCTTGGGTTCGAAGTTGTACCTAATCGGCGGTGCAAAAAATGCAGGTCAAGGGCTAAAAAACATTACACAAGGGATTCAGGGGACTACTAACATGGTGAGTGTCTTTGACTTCAGTACAGATACTTGGGACACTGTAACACCATTGGACACTCCGAGGGTCTTTGCCACTGCCGTAGCACTTGGCGATTCAATTTACGTCATGGGTGGGATGGACAACAATGGAAATCCTCTCAACAGCATGGAGATATATGATCCCGTTAGCAACTCCTGGCATTATGGTGCATCAATGATCAAGTACAGAGTCGGTGCTGCCTCGGTAGTTTACGGAGACTCAATACTTGTATTCGGTGGGGCTGGCTCGAATAGTTCCTTGATGTCAAATGTGTCAAGCCCACTTCTGCCAATGCATAGGCTGGTCGAGATTTATTCCCCGAAAACAGGTTCTTGGGTACCTTCAGACTCAACTTATATTGGACGTGTCTTTCACCAGGCTGTGAGAGTAGGGCCTTTTATTTACATCCTTGGAGGAATAGGAGGAGCAAACCTCACCCCGTTGCCGTTGAGCTTAATTGAGAAGTATGTGCCTGGAAGGGGTACAATTGATCACAGTTTCCGACTTTCCGATGGACGTTATTTCTTTGCAGCCGTCAAGCATAGAGATTCGATTTACGTGATATCCGGCCTCGGTGGTGGTGACCAATCTTATCGCAATAGCTTCGATCCCGGCGTCATTGTGATTAGTCTCGGTTCCAACGGAGGCGAGTCTGAACCGGAAGCCAGGGCTACCCTCTCTTCTGCAAGGGCTAGCTTCATTGCCGACGTAGCTCCGGACAGTAGTATATACCTTTTTGGTGGTCTGTCGCCGAATTATCCGTGGGTGGCGGATCCGACAGTCGCGAGTACGAGACTCTTTTCATCTGTAACCGCTGTGTTAACGCCGGTAGCTGTGCCTCAGACATTCGATTTGAAGCAGAATTATCCGAATCCTTTTAATCCCACTACGACTATACAATTTGAAGTTCCTGCACCAGGAATGAATGTCAATCTGGTGGTCTTCAACCTGCTCGGCGAAAAAGTCGCTACGTTGGCGAACGGTTACATGACTGGTGGTGAACACACTGCAATTTTCAATGGTGCGAATTACGCAAGTGGTGTTTATATTTATAAGTTATCGAACGAGAATGGAAGCATTTACCGGAAAATGGTACTGATCAAGTAACCATAAGTACCCTCACGATTTCATCGGATTTGTGCCCGATCCGGATGATCCGAAAGATAATAGCCCCCCTATTTATTCTCCTGATCTCATTCAATCCTTCAAAAGCATTAACGCAAACTTTTCCATCAGTCGATTCAACGATTGCTGCCATCAAAGCGCTTTATGACGGTGGATCGTATATTCAGGCTGAACTACAGTCACGACGGGTCCTTGAAGATCAAACTGTTAGTGATTCCGATAGAGTTGAACTGGAGAAGTATTTGGCTTTTTCTCTGGTGGCGGAAGGTAAGAATCGAGCGGCTGCCGAGCATTTTGTGAAGGCTTTGAAGATCGATTCAACGCTCGCTCTTGATCCCGTTCTGACTTCGCCGAAAATCCTTGCCGTGTTTGAGACTGCCAGAGCCGAATTTCATAGAGAGGAGGCAAGAGAACACTCACGGACAAAAGAAGTTTTGCAGCAGGAACCCAGCGCGGCAATGCACAGCGGCCCAACTTTTCGTGTGATCCTTTTTCCTGGTTGGGAGCAGTTGTACGATAGAAAGGAGACCAAGGGGCTGATATTTCTTTCGGCGGGCTTGGTCACGGCCGCTTCGGCTATCACCTTCAGTTTCTTGAAGGCAGGAGCAAAAAGGAGCTATCTCGATGCCCCCACACCCTCGCTTGCTGCGAGCAGATATGGGTATTACAACTTTTGCTACAAAGCTCAGCTGTATTCGATCGGTGCATTTGTGATAGTTTATCTTTATTCAGAAGTTGACTCGTTCATAAATCTTCCTCCCTACTTTCAGGCCGACTATCTGCCTATTACAAAAGGCGGGATGGTCAACCTTCGTTTCAGCTTTTAGTTAGCGGCAGAAACCCACTGCCTATGGCCGTGGTGATGTGAAGATGGCTATGCCAGTCGAA
>JAKASW010000028.1 GCA_021818875.1 Bacteroidota bacterium | reverse complement strand
CAGTGAAATTCGAAAAATTGTGTAATGGGGGTGTTCTATCCTGTCGAGTACCCCCTTTATGCGGTTGAAAAGAGCGAGGCAAGATTTCCTGTTTCGGGGAAAAATCAAAGGAATACCGGGCATCGAATTGCATATTTAACTCAAGCCGATTAACCTAGTTCAAATGAGGAAGCCTCTTGTGCAACTGAACAACAATGCAGCTTCTGAACATCCCTGAGCTGAAGGCACGAAGAGTTTTGCAGCCGGAACGAAAACTAATTAAGAGTATCATCACCATGGTTCATCCGCCCGAGTCCCGGATCAGGTATATGCAAGATGATTAAAAAGGATAGAATTTTCGAAAAACGGAGTTTGCTTCTATTTGGGCTAATGTTGATGGTTACTCCGGGATTGCCAAATTCCGGGCGTTGTGATGTGCTCAAAAGCGAGTTAGCTTCGAACCTCAAGGCAGCTTCCGTTGCGAGGAGCATGCCGCCGGCGCCGATCGCAAAATCCCTGGATAGCCTTTTGAACGGCCAGGTCATGGCCGACCACATCGCAGGTGTAGTACTTCAAATAGCACTGGATGAAAAAGTAGTTTACAGGAAAGCGTACGGCTTTGCCGAGAAATTCGGGACTGTAGACGGGTGCATGGTTCGTCTGAACAAACCGGATTCGATGAGAACCACCACCATGTTCGATTTAGCCTCCCTGACAAAAGTGTTCGCGACGACGTTTGGAATTATGATTCTGATCGACGAAGGGAAGATTCATCTTGAGGATCCGGTTCATCTGTATCTCAAAGACTTTGTCGGAGGAGGAAAGAGCAAGGTTACAATACGCGAGCTGCTTAATCACACTTCAGGTCTTTACGAATGGCAACCGCTGTATTACCACGCGAGCAACCAGGCTGAAACGTACCACTATATATGCAAGCTTCCATTGAAATATAAAGTCGGAGAAGCTCGACATTACAGTGACCTTGGATACATGCTTCTCGGATATCTTATTGAACGTGTGAGCGGCGAGCGGCTCGACGTTTTCTTGACCCGCCACCTCTACGGGCCGCTCGGTCTTAAGGAAACAGCATTCAACCCGTTGAAACACGGCTTCTCACCCGACCAGATCGCCGCGACCTCGCATGGGAACCCGTTCGAGTACCACATGGTAGCCGACCCTAATTTTGGCTACAGGACTCATGAGAACGTTAGTGCGTTTAAAGGTTGGCGCAAATACACTTTGCGAGGCCAGGTCAACGATGGCAATGCTTACTACGCCAACGGCGGAGTGGCAGGACATGCCGGACTTTTTTCGACAGCTTCCAACCTTCAGGCGCTCATGGACCTCATGTTGAATTACGGCACTTACGGCGGAAAGAGATACATCGACTCGACTACCGTCAAGGAATTCACGACCATGGACAGGTTCAGAAACGGCCTCGGTTGGGATATGGATCCAAAAGTGATCGAGGCTCGTGGTATGCCTGCCGGAACATACGGGCACACTGGTTTCACAGGCACTAGCGTCGTGATGGTGCCGAAGTACAAGTTGTCGATCCTTCTTCTGACAAATCGTGAAAATGTCGGCGTAGACAAAGCGGGCTACTATTATGACTTGGCTCCTGTTAGAGAAAAGATAGCGAGTTTAATTATGGACTGGGTGAGAAATGGCTCGAGCGCAAAATAAAAGTGACTCAATAATAAAATGGTCAGTTGTGATTCTCTTGCCTTTGACATTCTTGTTGTTCTCACTGAGGATGCCGCCGACCGGATCAATTGGAGCTGCGCCAGAAGATACAACGCGGTTAGCTCCCAAGCAGGGTGAGAACAGTAAAGTGGTCGCGAATCAGAATCCCTCGCCGATGGTCGAATACATTCGAGCGCATAAGAGGATACAGAGACGTGAATATCGGGGGATCGACTTCAAACTGCAAGGTGTACTCCCGAAAGCTATTGATGTCTTTGTTCCGGAAAAGGATCTTAAGCGGAGGCGCTTTGATCTTCTGATTCACTTCCACGGTGCCGGCTATGTGGTTAGGTATGCAGCCACACGATATCCACATGCCCTCATTGCCTCATCTGTTACACTTGGAGCTGGCTCTAGTGTTTACGGTCGGGCGTTCAGAGATTCGACAGTATTTCCGACCCTAATCGACTCCGTCACTTCGGAAGTTGCCGATCGACTTCATCGACCGGTTAAGATCAGGCGCGTCATACTAAGCGCCTGGAGCGCGGGATACGGAGCCGTCAGGCAAATCCTTAGGAGTTCCAGCAATTACAAGCGTGTTAGTGCGGTCCTTTTGTTGGATGCCGTCTATGCGAGTTACGTACCAGAGGGTCGGGTTCTTGCAGAAGGCGGTAAGATAGATACGTCAGAACTCAGTGTATTTGTTCACCTTGCTCAAGATGCCTCGCGTCGTTCCTCCGGAAGGAAGTTTTTGATGACTCATTCCGAGATTTTTCCGGGCACATTTGTAAGCACCACGGAGGCGACTCACTATATTCTTGAAAAGCTCGGAATGAAAGAGAAAGCCGTACTGAGATGGGGGCCGTTGGGAATGCAGCAGTTAGGTGAAGCACGGCGAAACCACTTCGTTGTAATGGGTTTTGCAGGAAATACTGCGCCGGATCATATTGACCATCTCCAGGGATTGTACTTTTTCCTGCAGAAACTGATGCGCTTGTAGCATTGAAGGCTCCGAATCGCTCACATACAACATGTCAAGACGGGAGATAGCCATGGCGAAGCACTTCAAGATTGAAATGATTTCTTACTCCGGAATTCTTCATGCATCTCTTCTAAGCTGCATGTTGCTTCTCTGGATCGCCACCACTTCAGCAGTAGCTCGCGGAAAGAAGGTTGAAAGCATAAAGTTTACAATAGCAAATAACGGACTCCAAGTCAGGTATGGGGACGAGGTTCGCCTTTCAAAAGGTGCCCCGGGAATTCAAGGTGAGAATCTGGGGACGACGTTCTGGAGCCAGGTAGGCAATCATGATTTCAAATTCCACTTTGGGGATGGAAAAACACTTGGTGTCAAAGTGAAAATGATGGTGCACAAGAATGTTGCCGGATTGTTCCTGATTTCTGACGGCAACAAGCCGCCGGGCGGAGCAGACTATCTCGGTTTCTTCTTCGGAAGCTTCCCGGGCTACAAACAGGGCATCTCATATTGGTTCATGCAATATTGGAATCCGTGGACAAAGCCGATGCAGGTCGACAAGATCGCTGACTTCCCGAACCACGGAGTGCAATTTTACCTGTGGCAATACGATGACGGGACCTATGGCGCGGCCATGCCGCTTGGAGGCGAAGGCTATGAAGTCTCACTTGGCAAGAGTGGCGGGGGAGTCGGTGCTAAAGCAGTCTCCGGGTATGATGGTACACGTGCGGCTGAAGTGCCGATGTTTGCTGTAGGCTTTGGGAAGGATCCGTACGCACTTGTCAATGAATTGTATAAAGACGGCCTTTCCATGATCGGAAGGAAAGAGGACCTCAGAATAAATAAGAAATACCCTGAAATCCTTGACTACTTTGGCTGGTGTTCGTGGAATGCTTCAGACAATGGAAGAGCGCTAAGCGATACTCTTCTCGTAGACGCCGTAAAGTCCTTTCGTGAGCATGATTTTCCATTATCGTGGATCATCATTGATGACGGCTGGCTGCAGAACGATCACGGAGCCCTGACAAGCTATGAGCCGAATCCATCCAGGTTCCCCGGAGGGTTCAAGCCGGTAATAGAAAAGTTGAAAGGGGACTATGGAATTAGATCCGTAGGAGTATGGCACACGATTGATGGATACTGGAGCGGCATCGACATAAATTCCCCAATAGGCAGGCGCTACCGCAAATCGATTTTTTCATGGACGGTGATGAATAACGAGGGCGCTGCCACAAAATTTTATTTCATTTCTCCGTACTCTCATTCTCTCGGTGAGTTTTACGACAATTGGTACAAATATCTCAGCGGGCAAGGAGTTGACTTTGTAAAAGTCGATAACCAGTTGTCGATTCCTGTAATGGCAAAAGGTAATTACCCAGTATTTGGTTTTGCCGCGAGGATTCACAAGCAGTTGAACAAAGCCGTGAACGAATATTTTCATGATACGATGATTAACTGCATGGATATGGGGAGCAATGCGTATTACAACTTCGGGAGAACTGCAGTTGCCCGCGCTTCGGAAGATTATTTCCCATACCATCCTGGCCAGAGCTATAGCATGACAAGCGGAAACGATGCGGTGCACGTGCTGAGTGCCGTATCGAATTCTCTCTGGTTTGGCGAAATGGTGTATCCCGACTACGATGAATTCGAAAGCAACACACCAACCTCAGTCTACGAGGCAATTGCTCATGCCATCAGCGATGGTCCGGTATACGTCACGGACAAACCGGGCGAACAAAGGTTCAATGTGCTTTCCCCTTTTGTTTACAGAGACGGGAAGATAATCCGAACAAGTGTCCCTGCACGTCCAACTGAGGACTGCCTTTTTCAGGTTCAGGATCCCAGACCTTTCAAAGCATTCAGCAGGGATGGCAACATCGGGGTTCTTGCTATCTGGAATGTTGCAGACACCGATATGGTATCCGGTGAATTCAAACCGTCTGATGTTTACGGCATCAGTGGAGAGGACTTTCTGGTCTATAATTATTTCTCGAAGACGCACATAGTCGTGCGGAAAGATCAGGCAATTCCTGTCAAGCTTGGCAGACTCGGATACGAACTGTATTTCGTCTCGCCGATCAAAGACGGATTTGCTCCCATCGGCCTGGTCGACAAATACAACGCACCTGGAACAATTGATAGTTACCGGAGACGAGGAAATATTGTGACTATCAGAGTCGGCGAGTCAGGTCCGTTTGCCGCTTACTCCTCGAGGCGACCTGAGTCGGTCAAAGTCAACAGTTCCGTTGTCCCATTCGATTACTCGGATGACATCATTTCATTGAACATGGGAATGAGGATCAAGAACCCGGTGATTGAAATAATATTCTAACAGGGACAGGTGGTTCGTGTACGGAGCGCGAATGTTCCATGATGTGAGAAGAGTGAGAAAGGTACCTAAAACCTTGGGAAAAGTGGAAGACAAGTGCCGGACCGAACTCTATAAAGGCAATTCGCGTGGTGACGTCAATTGTTTTGCTTTGAGTATTCTGACTCCGACGCACCTGCCGGTAGGCGATCGGCAGGTTCGCCAATTCGGCCTTTTCGGCTCGACTCAGGATACGACAGGTTGCGGCGCCCTGACAACCCTCGACGCGATTTTCCCTGTCAACACGTCACGAAAAACTTGGATTGACATTTGAATAATCAGTACGTGACGTGTTACATTTCAAGCGCGATCAAGATTACGAACCGGTATACATTTCGCGAGACTGCTAATTTTTGCGTTATCCGCCACGTGGAACGTCATATCTCTGATAATCATCGGTCCCTCAAAAAACTTAGCCGTGCATACTCTTTACATAGAGTGTAAGTTCTCGGGCAGGATGAGAGCGAATCTCGGAACGTTGGTAAACCGGCGGTTCATTTTTGATCGGCGTCGTTTAAGTTAGTTGAAATAATGGCGGATCCGAAGTGTGCTTCTTCAACTGAAAAAGAAATGGACGTAGCGTGCCTTGACTACTAAACCATACATACGCCTGATTACTGCTTTCCTCGTCTTTTCAATTAACCCTTTTGTTTTACCAGCTAAGTCGAGGGCAGAAAGCATTGACCACCGTTCAATCAATTCAAAAGTCGGGTCTCTCCTGTCAAAAATGACACTTGAGGAAAAAGTTGGGCAGATGACCCAGCTTACCATCCAGGCTGTTTCCGACACAAGCGGACCGGACGCGGGCAAGCTCGACTTGAGGAAGCTCAAAGACGCTATTGTCAGGTACCATGTTGGCTCTCTTCTGAATGTTTACGATTCTTCATTGTCGGTTGGTGCCTGGGACACTCTGATAACGACTATACAGAATGTTGCGACCAAAGAGACTCGACTAAAGATCCCGATACTTTACGGCATCGACGCGACACACGGTGCAATCTATGCAAAAGATGCGACACTGTTTCCACAACCGCTCAACATGGCATCAACGTTCAATACGGATCTCGCAAAAAAAGAAGGCGAGATCACTGCTTTAGAAGTAAGAGCTTGCGGCATACCGTGGATCTTTTTTCCGGTTATGGATGTGGGCAGGCAGCCGCTCTGGTCGCGATTGTACGAAACCTATGGCGAGGATCCTTACCTCGCCAGTCAAATGGGGACAAGCTTTATTGAAGGGGCGCAGGGAAACAATATCGGAGCTCCTGACAAAGTGGCGACCTGCTTGAAACATTATGTCGGTTACAGTTTTCCGTTAGATGGGGAAGACAGGACTCCGGCGTGGATTCCACGACGGATGATGAAACAGATATTTCTACCTTCCTTTCAGGCGGGCGTGAATGCTGGAGCGCCGACGGTAATGTGCAACTCATCGGAAGTGAACGGTATCCCCGGCGATGCGAATTACTATTTGCTCACGCATGTTTTGCGAAACAGGATGAAGTTCAGGGGCTTTGTAGTCTCAGATTGGGGAGACATCGAGAACCTGTATACACGATTCAAAGTTGCTTCGTCTCAGGAAGATGCCGTTAGAATGGCTGTCATGTCCGGCGTCGACATGAGCATGGTACCGATGGACTATAGTTTCTACAACCTTCTGATCAAGCTTGTCAAGGATGGGAAGGTCCCGATGTGGCGGATCAACCAGGCCGTCACCAGAATCCTGAGAGTGAAATTCGAACTCGGTCTTTTCAAGGACGCGTACCCTGATGCGGAGTTGAGAAAACAATTTGCGTCGCCATCGTCCAACAAAACAAATCTCGAAGCGGCGGAGGAATCGATCACGCTCGTCAAGAACGAAGCCAATCTTCTACCGTTGTCTAAGAATGCTAAAGTATTGGTGAGCGGACCGACTGCCGACAGACTCTCGACCATGAATGGTGGTTGGACGATCACATGGCAGGGCAACGTCGAGTCGCTTTATCCGAAGGACAAAATGAACCCGCTGCAGGCAATCGAAGCAAAGATCGGGAAGCGGAATGTCACCTACCTCCCCGGCTGCACATACGATTCATTGCTCGATGTGGATACCATAGCCCATGTCGCCAAGAACGTCGATGCAATCATCCTTTGCCTGGGCGAGCGCACTTACGCCGAGACCCCGGGCAACATCAACGACCTTACGTTGCCGACCGCGCAGCTGAAACTTGCTGAAACTGCAATCGCGACCGGAAAGCCGGTTGTGCTGGTAATGTTCGAAGGAAGGCCGCGAATCATCGATAAGATCGTAAGAGGCTCCAGGGCAATTCTCATCGGCTTCCTTCCGGGAATGGATGGCGGCGAGGCACTTGCAAACATTCTTTTTGGCGATGCAAACCCAAGCGGTCGGCTTCCGGTCACCTATCCGCGATATGTGAACGCGCTGTACCACTATGACTATACCAATCAGGAGGTGACCGGTGGAGATGTTTACGATCCGCAGTGGACATTCGGATACGGACTGAGCTACACGAAGTTCGAGTATAGCGATCTGCGACTGAGCAGCCAAGAAATCTCGAAAGGAGAAAACTTGATCGCTTCAGTGAATGTGACGAACTCCGGAAAGATACCCGGCCAGGATGCGATTTTGTTATATCTTGGCGAGGAGTATCGGCAGGTCACACATCCTGTAAAACAACTTGAAGCCTTTCAGAAAATCGTGCTTCAACCCCGCCAGACAAAAGAAGTGAGATTTGTCATCACGCCGGAACAGATGTCTTTTATCGGCTTAAACAACAGAAGGACTATTCAGCCGGGTACTTTCAAAGTAACGGTCGGAAGCCTTTCGCGAAAATTTGTGCTAACTGGGAGTAACTGAATCGTGAATAAAAAACTCGTGTTTGCTACGGTCGTATCGGCATTGGGGAGCTTGTTATTTGGTTTTGATACCGCGGTCATTTCTGGTACCACGAAGTACATAACGCAGTACTTCAGTCTCACAGATACGACATTAGGAATTACGGTTTCAATGGCATTGTGGGGGACCGTTGTCGGATCTATTGCCGTCGGCAAACCCGGCGATCTGTTTGGAAGACGGGCAATGCTGTTCGTGACAGCAGCGATGTATTTGGTGTCCTCAGTTGGATGCGCGTTATCGCGCAGCCTTGAGGCACTCATGATATTCAGATTCCTCGGCGGAATTGCGATCGGAGCGGCCTCGGTGATGGCACCGATGTACATCGCCGAGCTTTCACCTGCACGTATTCGGGGAAGACTTGTCGCCGTCGCGCAGTTCAACATAGTCATAGGAATTCTAATAGCCTTCTTCTCGAATTATTTGCTCGTAAACATCGGTCCGGACAATTGGCGATGGATGTTCGGAGTAGTTGCGATTCCATCAGCTTTGTTTTTCATCCTATTGTTTATTGTGCCTGAAAGTCCTCGCTGGCTCATGAAGATGGGTAGACGCGAACAGGCAAAAGGAGTTCTTGCAGGTGTGGGGGCCTCCAATGTGGAATCGGAATTGGAGGAAATTGGCCGTTCATTGCAGGAAGAACATGGTACAACGAAACTGCTCCAGAGGAAATATGCATTTGTCATAATGCTCGCGAGCTTGCTCGCCTTTTTCACGCAGGCGTCCGGAATAAATGTGATAATGTACTACGCCCCGATGATTTTCGAGAAAGCCGGTGCAAGCACGAGCTCTGCCATGCTTGAAGCTGTAGCCGTAGGAATTACCAACCTCATATTCACGATCATCGCGATGTTCCTGATAGACAAAATCGGGCGAAGGCCGCTTCTGATGATCGGTGGCGTTGGCATGTTCATATCGCTTGCCAGCGCGGCGCTGCATTACTATGACAGCAGCCTCGTAAGTGATGCGGCGATGGTCGTCTCAATATTGGGTTTCGTGGCGTGCTTTGCTTTCTCGCAGGGAGCAGTCGTTTGGGTGTTCCTCTCGGAGATATTTCCGAACAGAATCCGTGGCAAAGGCCAGGCGCTCGGTTCCTTCGTGGACTGGGTAGTGAATGCATTCGTAGGCCTGTTGTTCCCGTTGGCGCTCGCTAACTTCGGCGGCGGAGATGTGTTCATGTTCTTCGCGGTGTTGATGATCCCGTTCTTCTTCTTTGTCCTGAAGATTATGCCGGAGACGAAAGGGAAGTCTCTCGAGGAACTTGAGAAGCTGGTCGTTGTCGATAATTAGGTCCACATCCACAAGTGATTATGGAGTCGCTCAGGCATTTGGTTGGCAAAACCAAATGAACAGGACAGAATGAACGCTTGTGAATTCTGCCGGACAAAGAGTATTTTTTAATCAATCTTCACAAAGGTCTATTTGGAGAAATCATAATGCAGTCGAACAACGGCGAAAACTCTTCGAGCAACTACTTCGTATCAATAGGTATTATCGGCCTTCTGTTTTTTATTTTTGGTTTCGTTACATGGTTGAACGGGTCGCTGATCCCGTTCTTGAAGATCGCTTGCGGTCTCAACCGGGCTGAAGCTTTTCTGGTTTCACTGGCTTTCTATATTTCATACACGGTCATGGCTTTGCCGATGGCAGCGGTTCTTGTCAGGACAGGGTACAAGAAGGGAATGGTTCTTGGGCTGCTGGGTATGGCTGTTGGCTCACTGATATTTATCCCTGCAGCGCACACGAGGATCTACGCGATATTCCTCCTCGGTCTCTTTATCATGGGGGCGGGCCTGACGATACTCCAGGATGCGTCTAACCCGTACGTTGTGGTCATAGGGCCCCGGAAGAGCGCTGCTGTGAGGATCGGCTTTATGGGTGTTGCAAACAAGGCGGCAGGGATATTTAGTCCGCTCGTTTTCACGGCATTAATGTTGGGCGGAATTAGCGAGTATAGTTCCGCGAAACTCAAGCTTCTCACCCCCGCCGCTAAAGCCGCGGCCCTTAATAGCCTCGCAAACAGGTTGGTTGTTCCTTACCTGGTTATGGCAGGAGTACTTGTTCTCCTCGCTGTTATGATAAGGTTCTCGCCATTGCCGGAAATAAGTGAAGAACAGGAACAAGGGGAGAGCGGCAGTTCTTCAGAAGCCAGTGAAGGCAAGACGAGCATTTTCCAATTTCCACAGCTGATATTGGGCGCCATTGCCCTTTTCTTCTATGTGGGAGTGGAAGTAATGGGCGGCGACACGATTGGTCTCTATGGACGCAGCCTCGGCATATCCTTCTTCGGCAAGCTAACATCGTATACCATGGCGTTCATGGTAATAGGGTACATCGTCGGTATCATAATCATTCCCCGGTTTATTAAGCAGGAGACAGCCCTGGTCAGCACCGCATTGCTGGGTTTCGTGTTCAGTGTGTTGATAATGACCACATCGCCCGTGAATACATGGATCTCCCACGTGTTGATCGGATGGACAGGCGCTTCGCCTGTACCCGATTCCGTACTCTTCGTGGCGCTGCTCGGCTTTGCCAATGCGATGTGCTGGCCGATTATCTGGCCGCTTGCACTTGAAGGTCTGGGGAAATTCACGAAGATTGGGTCTGCGATTTTGATTATGGCAATTGCAGGAGGAGCCACGATACCACCGCTGTGGGGACTGCTGTCTGACTCGTATTCTCCTCAACTATCTTATTGGATCCTGTTGCCGTGTTATGCAATAATCTTTCTCTACGCGTGGAAAGGACACAAAATCAGATCGTGGAGCTCAGGGACAAAATTTGTCGCCGCAAAGTAATATGAGGCAAGCTATCGGGGTACACCGGAGTAGCATCCGCGGTTGTTCGGGAGTGACCCAGTGCGTTTCTCTCGCAGCGTTGCAAAGTACGCAGATGGTGAGCAATCGAAGATACTTCCTTACGAGCATCACGACACCACGGGATATCCCTACCTGATTTGATGCGCTACTATCGGCACTCGGGTTTCGTAGTGACTCGATTTGTTGTGCAGGTCATGCTGGACTTGGTTCAGTGTCTGGTTTGTGCAGTTCACAGACCCCGGAACAAGCCTGACCTGGAGCGTATCAGTCCAGGGTTCGGGGTGACTGGAGGATTGAATTTCAGTTGCCACCTCAGATTTTCATAGTCGTGGTAGCGGGTTGTGGATTCCACTATCGGACTTCTTTTCTTAAAGCCTGTGCGTTGGCCGGGTTCATTTCAAATCCAAGGAGTGGAAATGAAGAACAATTACGATAGTAAGAGCTTCTCACGCCGGAAATTCCTTAGTGGCGCCGCGATTGCTGCCGCATATTCTGCTTTGCCTCGCTGGCTTCGTCCACGTCCCGATAAGGACGGAAAGATGACTGGACCTGCCAAATTTGTAACGCCGGAATCGCCTGCCGGGACGATTCATGTCGATGTCTTGGCCAGCCGTGCCACTAACACTTTCACGCCACACAGTGCATTAGGTACTTCGATAGATATTCTGCCTTACGGCGCTGTGGATAAGCTTTATTCCGAACCTCTGATCAAGGAATCTCTCTCTGCCGGCTGGGGACCGATGACTTACAGGCAGAACACTGAACTGAAGATAGCTGCCTGGCATTGGAATCCGACGGGTAGCTGGAGCAATCCCGAAAACAAGTCGGGATATTTTATCGGCGATTCCGAGCCGGCCGGGTTTATCAGACATTCTTACGGTTATCCCCTTCCGCATCGCGGCAATACTCGCAATAATGGAACACTCGCCGGCTACTCCCGGATCACCGATGGCAATCCCGATACCTATTGGAAGAGCAATCCTTACCTCACCAGACATTTTACAGGTGAAGACGACGCTCTTCACCCACAGTGGGTGGTGATCGACCTCGGCGCTGAGCAACCTATCGAAGTATTGGATATCGACTGGACCGATCCTTACGCAATAAAGTTTGAAGTTCAATCCTGGACCGGTAGCGATGCAATGGGTAGCCCTACCGCTGGAGTCTGGTCCACGTTCCCCAATGGGATTATCGAAGATGGTAAAGGAGGGAAACAACGTCTGAAGCTTTGCCTGACTCCTACCAAAGTGAGGTTCGTCCGCATTTTAATGACGACGTCCTCGAATACGTATGATTCTCACGGTACCTCCGACATACGTAACAGCCTCGGCTACGCTATCAGGGAGATACGTGCCGGAACTCTAAACAATGACGGAAAGCTGGTAGACATAATCCAGCATTCACCCGATCAGAATCAGACGGCCACATACTGTTCTTCAATCGACCCATGGCATTCTGTTTCTGATCTGGACGAACATGGCGGTGATCAAACGGGATTCGATCTCTTTTTCACCAGCGGGGTTACAAACAACCTCCCGGCGATCATCCCGATAGCCATGATATATGGTAACCCCGAAGATGCGGCGGCTGAGATAGCCTATCTCAAGAAACGCGGCTACCAGGTGTCACATGTCGAGATGGGTGAGGAACCCGATGGACAGTATTTCATGCCCGAAGACTACGCCGCACTCTATTTACAGTTCGCTGCCGCGATACACCGGTTAGTCCCGGATGCGAAGCTTGGCGGACCGGTCTTCACCGGAGTAAATGAAGATATAAAGGTCTGGCCCGATGCCCGGGGAAGAACTTCCTGGCTTGGACGTTTCCTCGACTATCTCAAATCTCACGGTCGCATCTCAGACCTCGCTTTCATGTCTTTCGAGCATTATCCGTTTGCACCCTGCGAGGTAACATGGAACAGGCTCTATGAAGAGCCGAAGCTGATGAGCCATATCATGCAGGTATGGAGAGATGACGGCCTTCCGGAAAATGTGCCGATGCTCGTGACGGAAAGTAATCTCTCGTGGTCGCTCGATCAATCCTTTGTTGATATGTTCGGTGCGCTGTGGCTTGCTGAGTATGCAGGTACGCTTCTCACTTCCGGCGGGGCTGCGCTTTTCTATTTCCAGTTCTTTCCGTTCCCCCTGCATCCTGGATGTCATGGATGGGGAACATTCGGCGTGTTCAATGCCGGCAGCAATCATGAAATCAAACAATTCACATCGCAGTATTTCGCTGCGCGGCTGATCAACCTCGAATGGGTGAAGCCGGGCGATGAGATTCACAAGACATATCGCTCGTCAAACGATTTGCAAGATTCGTCCGGAGAAGATTTGCTCGCAGTTTACGTGGTGGAGAGACCGGATGGGTTGTGGTCACTTATGATTGTCAATCGCGACCAGGAGAACTCGTACGCGATCCGAGTAGCTTTCGATACCGGTGAAGGAAAAAATGCAGCGCATTTCTCCGGCCCCGTTACGATTGTGACTTTCGGAAGTGACCAATATGAGTGGCACTCCGAAGGTCCGAATAGCTCCGCTCAACCGGACGGTCCGGCAGTTACTTCGACGATTCAGGCGGACTCGAAATCATCGTTCACTCTGCCCAGGGCGTCGATCACGATTCTTAGGGGAAAGATCGAAAGAAATTAAACCGGACTGGTGCAACTTCACGCTCCAAAGAGTATGTACAACTGAAGCGCGCCTGCCTCGTGAAATCTCCATTTGGAAGACTGCAATATTGACATTTTTGTGTAGCTGGGTATGCCCACAGCCTCAATTCCTTGCCAGCGGCACATCAGCAGCGCCCGCGGTAAGTGCCACGAGTCAGTGACCAGCGCAACCTTTTTGATGTTGAGCGAGTCGACGAGAACTTTCTTCACGAAATTTGCCTGCTCGGAAGTGCAGTAAG
This sequence comes from Bacteroidota bacterium, assembly GCA_021818875.1. Lineage (GTDB taxonomy): Bacteria > Bacteroidota > Ignavibacteria > Kryptoniales > JAKASW01 > JAKASW01. Next base: position 8,692 of record JAKASW010000028.1, on the reverse strand, counting down.
TTGGCGGGCTCTCTACGATCAGGTCGGAGTCGGGTACTCCGTAATGTTCGAGGTGCCATGCCTCTACTCCCGCTTGGCCGGCGCCCGTGACTGCAATCTTATCGATGTCTCCCTTCTTGAACAGTTTCAACGCTGCATTGAGTCTTCCCGTCAAAAGAAGCCCGGGTGTGTGCGGTCCCAAAACCGTAGTTCCGAGGACTACCGCTAATTTTGCATCTGAATGGTTCGTGTAGCCTCTGCTGTACATAAAAGTGTTGATGAATCCCGCCAGAGTCCCCAGAGCGACGGCGAGAACTACCAATAAGGCTGTTCTAAAAACACCCGGCGTTTTCCATACGAGTGCGGCGATCACGACACCAAGCTGGTACACAACGGCTCCGTAAGACAGTATTGAATAATAATCGCTCGACGGTCCCACCGGAGGAAGTCCGAATGAACAGACAAAGAAGACGATTGTTGAGACCACGAAGGGGAATAAGAGGATGCTTCGTATTCTTCGAAAGCGAAGCTCAAGGGTCATGACTATGAAAATGATTGTGATTGCGAGAGGGACATTCTGCGGACTGAAGATGGGTGTGCCATAACCTTCTACGGTCGGCCTCTGAACCGAGACCACGAGCATCGCGGCAAGATCTAAGATTGCAGCGATATGTGTGAAAACTCTCTTCTTCAAATGTTTCGTCCTGCTCTTTCCGGTTTACACTTGCACGAAATCTAAAGACAAGTCTCGGGATAAGAAAGAGCCTGTACAGTTTTAGTTAGCGGCAGAAACCCACTGCCTATGGCAGTGGTGATGCTGAATTTCTTGAATGACAAGATCTGTTGGACATATATCCTTTTCAGAAGCCACCGGCTTTGCCGGTGGTAGTTCACAATAGACATTTGAAGAGAATGAAGTCTATCTAGATGTTCACACCCCGTTAAAGGAAAAAACCTTGGCAAGTCGTCGCGATACCAGATCCCAATTTCCCTTCTCGCCTGACAAACAATTCTCTTTACGAATCCGCACGCTTCAGAGAACAGGTTTCGTGGACTTCCTTTTACTCAGGTACTCCGCCGCGATCCACGCTGTCCCTGCTATCGATAGGTTTTGAGCGTTTTCGGTCCAGTTGTCCAATGTATGAGGATGGATGATGCATGCCGGCACCCATATCAACAGCCCGAAGAGGGTTAGCATTGCCGTAAGCAGCCAGGATGCCAAAAGCGCCGAGTGGTTGGAAAGCACCGCGATAGCTGCGAGAGCGAACGCTATCGTGGTTGCAATCGCCCAGAACATTTGGCCGGGAGGGATCCACTTCGGAACCAGGCTCGCAGTGTAAGTCAGATATAGGAGTTGATATAGCGCGTATGTGACGACACAAATCCCGAAAGATATGTACGCAACTTGTTCTACCTTCGCTGCTATTTTCCGATCGCTCAAGACGGTGGATGCAAGAACAAGAAATCCGCCAACGAGAATCGAAAATTCCTCAAAGAAGTTTCCCCAGGGGGCGAAGACCAGTGGTGTTTGAAGGATCGGCGGCAGGAGGTAAAGTGAAAAAACCAAAAAGACGACACAGAGCACAACGGCTCCTATCTTCGACGTTCTTCGGAATTGTAGTGTGAGACCTCCGATAAATTCAAGCATCACCATTATGTATACCAATATATTGGGATGTGAAATACCACCGAGTGAGGTGACCTGATGCCACACGAGGTCAATAACGCCGTAAGACATGGCGGCCAAGCCAAGAATGTGACGACCCAGACGAAGATGTGATCTCACGTTTCTATTCCTTGTCTCCTGCCGTCGGATAAACCCCGGTCAGCACAGGTGAATGCTCCGGGATGGATCGTTCAAGAATTCTTGTATCAATTGGTATTCGCCTTAAAGCAGCCGGGTCTAGACTTCTTCGGAATTTTTGTCACCGTAGAATTCCTCCTCCGAAAGGGGTGCTGCCAATTCGGAGTCTTCGCGCAATTTGAGTCGCGTGCGTGCGGAGAACATTGGCCCCGGGCCTGTTGTCGGGGTGCGAAACTCGATAGTCCGATATGTGCCATCATATCATCGTAAATAACTTCCATTCCTCCGCGCATGAAATAGGTCTCGTGCCAGAACCCCGTTCCGGCCGAGTCGCGCAGAAATTCCTGCCACCATTTCTGATGAGGGAGTGAACGCGCCCAGCGCTCAAGTGACTGAAAATTCTGCCAATACTGCCTCATCCCGGCGTGAGGCGCAAAGAGAGAAAAGAAGAAGTTCTCATGACGGAGGAGACCGCTCGGCTTTTCGGCCACTGACTTTTTTATTCTGCCGCCAAACCTGAAAAGCGTTTTCAATCCGCCAGGCCGGTTGACCCGCATTCGAAGGTAAATCACGATAAGATCAGGGTACAGCGAGAGATCGACGGTGGCCCTGTCCGTTCGGTGCTTAATATTGTCGGGCATAATTTTCTCCTCGTCTCACAACTCAGGGAACATCGATATTAATGAAGAGGTTCCGTTGGCTAGCCGTCTTGCGAAAGCCGCGTCGCTGACTCTGAGTAAGATTCGCAAGCACGCATCTCTTGTAACTCCCTCGCTACTCTGCCGTATGAATAGGAGTCGTTTAGAAAAGGAAAGCGTCATGAAAAGGATTTTTTCTTTATGTTTGGTCGGTACGATGTTTTTGATCTCGTACGCAGTGGCGGAGACTCCCGCGTTGAGCCGTGCGCAATCGGGACGCGGCGCGAACTCATCGCCCACTCTAATGCCAGGATCAACCGACTCAGGTCAGATGGTTGTAGCGTCCGACAAAGCGTTGATGACTCACGAAAAAGGCGTTACAGATAAAGAGGCGAAGATATCGGTACAACCCGATTCCCAGCTCGACTCCCTGACAATGCAAATGGTCGAAGAGACTACCGCAGAAATGTCGAAGCAGGCGAAAGCTTCCGCAGAGAAATCGATTCGCGAATTTATCGAGAAAAACTCCACTCGGTCCTATGGGAGCGCAGATACTTTGAATGCCGTGAGACCCGGCAAGACTACTTTCTGAAAAATCCGATGTTTGGCCAGGCTTGTTACCTTGCGAAGATAACACCTTAGCTCAGCTACTTGCGGCAAGGTTTCCTGCCTTTCTGATTTGACTTTTTCTCTTACTCCATTATGATTTTCCCTGAACGGAGTTGGATTATCAGAGTTATGAAGGTCAAAAGTCAGAGACACGAGGCCGGACATTTTTCTCATCCGTCGTCGTGGACAACATCTCGTTGGCAACGTACCATTTTCGATTCTTCATCCTCACGATCAGCGTGCAGTCATCATGGATATAACTACCAGAAGAAATACTTGCACCAGGACTCCCGGGCTAATGGGTAGTTCGTCTTCATTCCCAGCAAACCAAAGCGGACATCTTAATCCCTGGAGACGGCTACGCTGCGCAAGACGTGGAGAAATTAAGTAAAGATGCGAAGCATTTTACCGACGTCCTCTTCAACACGAATCGATTCGAGGAGCACAAAACTGATTTCAACGTGTGGGAAATAGAAGTGGTGTCGAAGGAGTCCGGGATCGACAAGCCTGACAAGAACGTCTGGAAGAACACTGCACTAAATAGCATGTACAACCCTTTCGGAAGCGCGCGCCATATCCTTATCGATGATAACGAAACTCTCAGGGACATAGCAGGAACGGTGCCTTACGATTACATTACGGTGCTTGTCAACGACGACCGGTATGGCGGCGGGGGAATTTACAATCTATATACGACGACCTACGCTAAGTGTGACATCCCGGGACAGGAGTGGCAAATGGATTATGTTTATGTCCATGAATTTGGACACCATTGATAAGTGGCTCAAGCAGAGGTTGGGTAACGACAGCCTCGTCGTTTGCTTCAGCCGGGGCAGTTGCTAATCAGATACTCTCCGTTCCTACCAAGTCCCCGGCGCATTTGGGAAGTTCAGACTCTCATAATACTTCAAAGTGTGGTCCGGCTTTCCAATCCCTTCCGGGAAAGGCATCTTCGAAAAAGTCTGGAAGTACAACAGGCACGCGTTTCTCCACCACACTGCCTCGTGCTCCTGAATCTCGAGGAGCATTCGCTCGTTGTTCCATTCTTCGTTGTCGATTTTTCCTTTCAGGGAATTCCAGGTTTTCTGCATCTCGCGGACGCTGTCAACACCGGCCTGGTAGTCGTAGCACATTTGATCCCAAAGAGTATTGTCTGTTTTTAATCGGTAGTTCCATGGTACATGGTGAAACCAAAGAAGCAACCTGTCGGGACACGTTTTCAATGATGCAAGGCTGTCGGCGACCGGTGGGAAGTACTGGCTAACCGCGTCGCTGCCCGTCGACGTCCTGTCGAACCCGATGCCGGCGCTGTCTGCCCTGTGGTAGTAAGTCGAGTTCCAGTCAGGATGCGGTGAGAAATCGACCCATGGACCGGGACCATAATGGTTGTTGTAACCGAAAATCATGTTGAGTCCAAGCGGGTCCATGTAATTCACCACATTTTCCCTCGACTGCAACATCATTCCATCAACCGGGTCGACCACGTCTCTTTTGTTCGAAAATGTCATCCTGATCCATTCATCGGCAATTTCTTTCGATGTCAGGTTTGGATTCCATGCGAGTCGACCGAAAGCGTACCAGCTTGACTGACCGAAAATGTTTCCCGTCCAATCTCGATCCGCTCCGATGTTGGATACGCCTGCCATTCCGGTGAGGGTATTCCCATCAAGTTTGCCGTCGATTACTTTCGCAACCGTCGATCCTTTTCCTTTCGCATAAGTATCAGAGTTCAATGTTTCTCTGAACAGTGGTGCAAGAAATACGGTGCTTGTTCCCTGGCCGAGATACTCCATGGTAATCTGGAATTCCATTATAAGATTCGTCTTTGGCATCGCACCAAAGAGCGGGCTGAACGGCTCGCGCGGCTGGAAGTCGAGTGGACCGTTTTTTATTTGAAGGAGGACATTGTCGTCAAACTTGCCGTCCAGTGGTTTGAATATGTTGTAAGCCTGCTTTGCACGGTCCTTTGCGTTGTATGTGTAAACGAATGCTCTCCACATCACGATTCCTTCGTAAGGCTTCAGTGCCCGTGCCAGTAAGTTTGCGCCGTCGGCCTGCGTCAGCCCATAGTCGGACGGACCGGGCTGACCTTCCGAGTTTGCCTTGACTAGAAACCCACCGAAGTCGGGAATCAGGGAGTAAATTTCCTTTGCCTTGTCGTCCCACCATTTTTGTACCTGCTTATCGAGAGGGTTTGCGGTCTTCAGTTCTCCGAGGAGGATCGGTGCATCGAAGTTTGCACACAGGTACACTTTGATCCCGTATGGCCGAAACACATCGGCGAGTGCAGCAACTTTGACGAGGTAATGGTGCGTCAGGATCCGGGGATCGGCATTGACATTATTTAGGACCGTGCCGTTGATACCGATTGCAGCATTTGCACGGGCGTAGTCGATATAACGCGGCTTGATGTAGATCGGAAGCGTGTGCCAGTCCCAAATCGAGAATCCCGCATACCCGCGCTCGACGGTTCCATTGAGATTGTCCCAGTGATCCAGCATCCTCAGTCTAATTCTCGGATAAGAAACAACGTCGAGATTAGCGATGTCTTTATCCTGCTCCATCATCATCAAAAATCGGAAGACCCCGTAGAGCACGCCGATATCGGTGTTGCCGGTGATGGCGATTACCTTTTTCCCCTGTATGCTTCCCGACAATATAACAAATCCTTCCGAGCCCACCTTCTCGACCTTACTGTGGAGGTCAAGTCGAGATAATAGTGATGAAGTTCCGTACCTGCCGACCACGAGGACGCCACTTCGATTTAGTTTGTCGGTCTCGGAAATCCCTTCACCGAGCATACTTCTCAGCCCAAGCCGGAGTTCATGCTTTGCGGCGTTCATTGTAGGTGAATTACCCTCCACCAAGAATGCGCTGATCGACTCTCTGTATTCTCTTAGTCTTTGGAGGTTCGACACGCGCTCGTATCTTAGCCACAGCTTGTAGCCTTCACGCGCGAAGGCAGCGCTGCCTGTTACTGCGAGTAAGATAACGGTTCCGACTAGAGCGAAAATCTTCTTCATGGCACACTCCAGGTTTGTTTGAGTAGTAACTTACATAATGAAAGGCAAATAGAACAGAGTGCTTTGGCTGGATTGAAGGCTGCCCATTATCTTGCGGAATTAATCCTGCTCAGGCGTTGTTACCTTTCCAGGGTTTCGTAGTGTTGCAGCAAAATAATTACAGTGGATAGTGTTTTGACATTTTTTCATCGGCACCCCCCTGGTGAACGTCCGGTTGATTCTTCTTTCCCATGTCTCTTTTTTGTGTCCGGTGTCGCAGTCACTCGTTCAATATATCTTCACTTCTGGCTTTTTTCCCAAAACGCTCTCTGTCCATGGTGTTGATCTATATCTCCGCCATGCTGGAGATGCCGCAGTAAGTCTTCTCGTTGAGTACGCATCGTCTAGGGAAAGGTTGTCGCTCATGGACCACGATGTCCGGATACTGCCAATAAATACCGTGAGGATCGGGGAATTGCTCGCTTATTCCTTCTGCAGCACCAGCACGGTCAAGTCGTCGTCTCCCTTCACGTTTCCTAAGAAGTTCCTAAGGTCACCGAGAGATGTCGTGAGTACCTCGGAGGCGAACGAGACCTGGGATGTCCTGAGGAGAGTTTTCAATCTTGCTTCACCGTACTGTTCCCCCGTCTTGTCTGTCGATTCGGAAAGACCGTCCGTGTATACAACTATCCTGTCATTTCTGCCGAGCGTGAGCGCCGTCGTGGTGAACTTCGAATCGCATGCGACTCCAAGCGGGAGTCCGGTTGAAGAAACGGTCTCGATGCTATTCTTGCGTACAACGATCGGGTAGCAGTGGCCCGCATTACATATTTCCACGTTCCCGTTCTGGGTGGCCAGCCCGCAAACCAGGGTTGCAAAATGTGTAGACAGGCTCGCTTCACAGAATATACGGTTCGCCCTTCCCATTATTTCACTCAACGGGAAACCGGACTGTGCGAGTGTTCTGAACATAGCGTGGAGCTGGGACATCAGTATAGAGGCTGCCACGCCTTTGCCGGTAACGTCTCCGACAATGAAGAAGAACGAATCCTGAGCTTCATTCAAAATGATATCGCAATAGTCGCCGCTTACCGGCCCGAGCGGTTCATAATGAAACGCGCTTTGCCAGCCGGGGAGTGCGATTCCTTTCTTTGGGAGAAGACCGGTCTGTATGTCTCGCGCCAGGTTCAGGTCGCTCTCCAGCGCTCGCTGCTCCGATGCGGACAAATGATCGAGGCAATACCGCAGGAGAGGATCGACATTCAACCGGTCCATCTCTATGGGTTCACTGCATTTCTCACATAGGCCGTACGTTCCCTTGCCGATTTTATCAAGTGCTCTGTCCACGTCCTGCAGCAACTGCCTGATGTCATCTGGGTTATCTGACCTCGAAACTACGTCCTCGAGCCGACGCTTTCGTTCGGAAAGTCTTTCCGCAAACATGGATTCTATTTGTGTCGCCATTTACCGTACCTCCTTAACACCCGGAGCTGTCACCTCAGGAACATTAGAACACGGATCGTCACCGATGCAACGGATTACCACGGATTGATAATCATCGTGTATGCGAATAAGAAAATGTATTCTGTAAATACATTGAACTTCTGTCCTCTACGCACTTCTCACCCATTAGGTTACAGAAGAGCTTTTAGTTGCCTGACCAAGTTGGCTTTTTCAATCTCTTTCTGGACTTCATGACTCTTGCTTTCTTGCCACCCTGAGACAGTCAAAAGAACATATTCTGTGATCTATTCTAGAGTAATCAGCAACGGCCCTTCTGAAAGTAACCTCTTGATTTCTGTTCCCAGGTCCTTCCTAGGAATTTCTAACTGCTTCTCTCTGGACTTCTTGAGCCATTCAGTTCGATCAGCAATCTGCCTTCCAAGAGTAGGGACCGAGCGAAGTCTTTTTACGGTGACTACTCCTCTTTCAAATTCGTTTGAACCTACGATTAGTGATAATCGAGCGTTTACCTTGTCAGCATATTGTAGCTGTTTACGCAAGCTCTTATCATCACCGAGATACAGATCGACTCGAACCCCATTCGCTCTCAATTCGTCCGCCATTCTTAAATACTCATCGAGTCTTTCTCTCTCCATGATAGTCACCACGACATCGACAGAATCAATATAGTCATTCTCGTCGCCAATGGCAGTAAGTAGTCTGTCAATTCCGATTGAGAATCCGACAGCAGGTAGATCAACTCCAGTGAATCTCCGAACTAAACTATCGTATCGTCCTCCTCCTGCAACACTTCCGAACTGCGGCTTTTCGTTGAGATTCACTTCGAATACTGGCCCAGTGTAGTAATCCAATCCTCGAGCGATCGTCGGATCAAAGGCGACTGTCTCACTGTCCAGCCCAAGAATGTTCAAGTATGTGTCAAGGTCTCTTAGATCACTACAACTTCCTTCCCCAAAGTTCTCGGTCATGAACTCAAGCACTTTTTTTCGCTCAGTTCTCCCAAACTTCAATTTATCATTCGTAATCTGAAAATAACCTATGACAAGTTGAGATTTGAGTTCACCTAGGCCAATCCCTTCGATGTGATCTCCAGATGCATCTATTCTGCCGTCGGTGAGTTCTGCCTGCACGTTGATTATGCCAATTTTATATAGCTTGTCAAGTATGCGAAGCACATCTTTTTGTTTCTCTGGGGG
>JAKASW010000353.1 GCA_021818875.1 Bacteroidota bacterium | reverse complement strand
CGGGACCAACTATCTCGCCTCTTGCTTCCAAAATCTCAGGGTTAACAAGTTCAAGGAAATCTTCTTCCACACTTATGACGACAACTCTATTGAGCACCGAGATTTGAGGCGCGGCCAGCGCTGCACCGTCATCGTCCGCGGCGAGAGTAGCGTGCATTGTGTCGAGAAGATCATGGAGCCTCTTGCCGAACCTAACAACAGGAAGTGATCCTTGCCTCAACACAGGGTTACCAAATAGTATTATCTTCTCCGGTTTGATTGACTTCAATACCCCTCCGCCGTTCCGTCACCCCTTGGATCCGCAACTCCTTCGTATCCGTGAGGTGTAACAAGAATTGCCTGCACCTCCCCGATTTGTGGGACCTCCACCAACTTATATCCCCTGGCTATCAAGCTCATTTTGACGTCGTACACAAAAGCACCCGGCTCGTAAAGGACTTCGTCAGGCACCCACTGCATGTGAACCCGCCCGGCCATCACTGCTTGTGTAAGAGGCATACGATAGTCAATAACGTTAAGGATCACTTCCAGCACAGCATTAATGATAGTCGTACCACCCGGAGAACCGAGAATCAAATACGGTCTGCCGTCTTTCAGGACAATAGTCGGGGTCATGGAACTCAGCATCCTCTTCCCCGGTCCAATCGAATTAGCCTCAGCTCCAATTGCTCCGAACTGATTTGGTGTTCCCGGTTTTGCGCTGAAGTCATCCATCTCATTGTTCAAGAAGAAGCCGGCGCCATTTACAACTACCATGGAACCAAAATAGCTGTTGAGTGTGGTCGTGACACTCACGGCATTTCCTTCTTCGTCAATCACGGAATAATGAGTGGTGTGAGTACCTTCTCTCGGTGGATGTATAAGATTAGGGTAAATGTCTACGCTTGGAGTTGCACTGAACGGACCGATGTGCGATGCAATCGAGTCCGCATATCCATTCGAGAGAAGCCTTCCTACTGGCAAGGAGACAAAGTCCATGTCGCCGAGGTATTTGTCGCGATCAGCGAACGCACGTCGCATGGCTTCAAGCTCATAGTGAAGGCTTTGCGAGGCACCATATCCATACTTGCGCAAATCAAAATTAGACAGGATATTCAGCATCTCGGCCAGGCAGATCCCGCCGGAGCTGGAGGGAGGCATACCAAGTACCTCGTAGCCCTGGTACATCACTCTTAGCGGGCGCCTTAGCACGGCATGATAATTCTCGACGTCCCTGGCGGTGATAATTCCGCCTGTCGCTTCGTCCTCCCTCGCGATCAACTCCGGTATCTTGCCTTTGTAAAAACCTTCTCTTCCCTCAACTGCTATTTTCTTAAGAACCCCTGCGAGGTCTTTTTGCACCAGCACTTGCCCGCGGAAATACGTCGTATCGTTGTGGGAGAAATATTTCATTGTCGAGGAGAACATCTTGAACAAATGGAAATCACGCTTGAAGTCAGATTGAAGCTTCGAGTTGACAACGAACCCTTTCTCAGCAAGCTCGATTGCCGGCTCCATGACCACCTTCATCGGCAGCTTCCCGAATTTTTCTTCGGCCATAACCAATCCATCTACATTTCCCGGGATCCCAACCGACAGACCACCGATCAAACTCTTGCCGTGAATAACGTTTCCTAGTTTATTGAGATACATGTTCCGGTTTGCTCCTGAGGGAGCTGTCTCACGCGCATCGATAGCGAAGTCCCTTCCGTCCGCGAGATGTATCATGTAGTACCCGCCGCCGCCTAAATTGCCGGCCTGTGGATAGGTTACGGTGAGAGTAAATCCGATCGCAACGGCCGCATCGACAGCATTGCCGCCCTCCTTAAGTATGTGTACCCCGACAGCAGTTGCAATAGGATCCGATGTTGATACCATCCCGTGAGTCCCGAAGGCCGGCTTCAGAACGGAGACCTGTCCAAATATGCTTGAGGAAAATAGCAGAAGAGAAGCAGTAATCTTAAGAATCATATGCCCTCCATAGCTCGGCGTGGTCGAGACCGAACTCTATACCTGAAATCCTCGACCAGAGGCTGACACGGCTTTGGCGCAGAAATTCTGATCGAACTCAAAATCAAGAATTCTAAGAGTTCCAAACTCCTCGCCTTGTAATCCCCGAATTCTGCGGTACTCTGAATTGTGAGCATTTGGATCTTCTAAGCGTTACTGCGCCGAAGGCTCATGCGCTGGGGTCACCAACTTTTGCATCCAAAGTTTCTTTTCATTCAGTGCATAATTTGAACTCGCACCGCATAGCGCCTTCACTTTCTCAGAAGCGACAATGTTTTTTTTGTGGCGGCTTCACCGGCCTGAAGCATCTCGTCTAACTTCTCAAAATTCGCCCAGTATGTCTGGCCCACTTTAGGGTGTATGATTACATCCGCCTTTGAAAGCCAAATCCTCGTAAGGTAGTGGTTAGTAATCTCACCCGCCCTAAGCGCCACTTCGAATGCCGTTCCCGGCTGCTCAGTTCTCTTCAGCTCCATAGAGACATCCACCGCGATGACTTTTCCCCCGAAGATTCTTGCTGCCGCCGACACCGGAACCATACCCGTTGTGCTTCCGTCCACGAAAATCGACTTGCCCACCTTCATCGGCTCGACAATTCCGGGAATCAGCGAACTTGCTTCAACTGCCTGAAGAACGGGACCGGAGGTGAAGACTATTTCTTTCCCGGTCATCAGGTCGGTGGTGACACAAGCAAACGGGACTTGCAGCTCACTAAATTGAACGTCAGGGATTAACTCTTGAAGGGTTTCACTTACAATGTTCCGGGAGAATATTGCCTTAGAACGCGCTGCCCTTAAATAGACGAACCCTCTTCCGAGAGTCTTTATCAGTCTGCCCGGCTCCTCGAAGTGGTTCATATTGCCGGACAAAAGAGAAAAGAGCCGACCGAATTCCTTGTGAAGCCTGGTCGCCATGAACTTTCTAAATACCTCTTCGACTTCCAGCGCATCGCCGTAGTAAGAGAACATTGCGCCAACCACCGCACCCATGCTCGTTCCGGCTATCGCGTTTATCCTGATGCCTTCCCTTTGAAGGACTTTGAGTACTCCCACGTGCGCAAGTCCTCTGGCACCTCCGCCGCCGAGTGCCAGTACATAACCGCCGTTCTTCCTGCTGAACAATCTTAATCTTGTCATGCTTGATCAGGACATCTCAATTGACGCGCGCGACCACGAAGTCTGTCAACTTCGCCAGTGATTGTTTGGATGGAGAATCTTTAAGGAAGCCCAGCTCATTCTTTGCAAGAGCGGCATACTCCTCAGCTTTTCCGATGGCTTTTGCAATTCCGCCATAGCTGTCCGCGAAATCAATTACTTCTCCGATCCTCGCACCGCTCTTCCCGTTCCTTAGAAGTCTCAGGATTGAAGCCGACGTTCGTTTGGGTGCCGCCTCGAAAGCATAAATCAGCGGGAGGGTCACCTTCCTGTCCTTTATGTCTCCACCGATGGGCTTTCCCAGCGTGGCCTTCTTGCCTTTGTAGTCAAGTACGTCGTCTCTAATCTGGAAAGCCATTCCGAGGGATTCGCCGAAGTTCTTAAGGTGAGAAATCAGATCTTCATCCTTCGTTGCGCTTACGGCGCCTAGCTCGCAGCATGTCGAGATGAGCGAAGCCGTTTTATCGGAGATTATTCTGAAATAGGTCTTCTCATCCATGTTCAACTGCCGAGATTTCTGGATTTGTAGAAGTTCTCCCTCACTCATTCGCTTGACGGCCACGGAGTTCACCTCCAGGAATCGGAATTCACGATTCATAAGCGACAGGAGAAGACCCCGTGCCAGAAGATAATCTCCCATGAGTACCGCAACCTTGTTTTTCCATGCGGCATTAATAGACGCAAGCCCGCGTCGTACGTCGGCGTTATCCACGACATCATCATGGATCAGTGTCGCCGTGTGAAGAAGCTCGGCAAGCGTGGCGGCATGATATGTACTCTGATTTATT
>JAKASW010000352.1 GCA_021818875.1 Bacteroidota bacterium | reverse complement strand
CGATCTCGGTAGTTTTTCCCGAAGCCGACCTCAAATTCTTCCTGGTGGCGGATATCATGGAGCGAGCAAGGAGACGTCAACTGGAGCTTTCCTCAAGGGGCGAGGTCCTTCCCATCTCACAGGTGGCTAAAGAGCTCCAAGAGAGAGACTCGAAGGACTCCACTCGAGCTTCAAGTCCTTTGAAGAAAGCCCCAGATGCAATTGAGATAGATGACACGAACCTGACGATCAGAGAACAGGTGGCAAAAGTATTGAGTTATGTGGAAGAGATTTCGGCAACGAAAGAGTTGGTGAAGTAGGAAATCGAGGAGAAGAGGAATCAGGTGAAAGTCAGCATAGACAAGAACAGTGGATTTTGTTGGGGAGTAGTGAGGGCGGTCGATATCGCCGAAGCTGAACTTGCAAAGTCAGGGAAACTCTACTCACTCGGCGACATAATACATAACCCGATGGAAATCGACCGCCTGCGGAACAAAGGATTGCAAACTGTCTCACACGATGATTTGTGGAAGATCAGCGATGCAAAAGTCCTTATCAGGGCACACGGTGAGCCTCCTTCAACATTTGAAACGGCAAGAAAGCATAACCTTGAAATAGTTGATGCCACTTGTCCCGTTGTTACAAAGTTACAAGAGCGGATTAAGAAGTTTTACGATGACCATTACCAGGTCGTCATATTCGGAAAGAAAGACCACGCCGAGGTCATCGGGCTTCGCGGCGTGTGCCACGATGAGGCAATTGTCGTGAAGTCTGTCGATGAAGCGCTTGCCAACGTTGACTTCACTCGCAAGACTGTTCTCTTCTCGCAGACGACAATGGACAAGCCGACGTTCTATGCAATAAAAGAAGCTCTCTCTTCAAAAGTGAAAGATCTTGTTGTCGGGACGATGGAAGAAATTGCCAGATCGTTCCTTGCAAAGGACACTATCTGTGGACAGGTATCAGGAAGAGACAAGAAGTTGAGAGAGTTTGCGTCGCAAAATGATGTGATGGTCTTCGTTGCAGGTAAGTCGAGCTCCAATGGCAAAGTGCTCTTTGAGATTTGTAGAGATGCAAATAAGAATTCCTATTTCATAGAGAACGAAACTGAAATTGACCTTCATTGGTTCGATGGGGTGGAAAATGTTGGAGTGACCGGATCGACCTCAACACCGCAGTGGCTGATGGAGAAAGTAAGAGACAGGATTTTACAGCTATGCACCTCAGGTGCCCCGGTCCGGGGTAGAGAGCTCATCGCGTCGGATGTGCAATCAAAATCCGAAATAAAAACGAGCCGCCAAACGCCGTCATTACGGCACCCTGCGAATTATCGATGACAACGAAAATAGCGGGATTAACTCATGTTCAACAAAACTTTCGCCATGCGTCGGACTTGTCGCGGCTTAGGTCTGCACGCCGGGCGACAAATTTAGTTCAACTGCCGGATAAAGCCGGTAGCGATTACTTAAGGAGATATTAATGGCCGAAGAGGAAAAGGTCGATGAAACTATGCTAATGCAGGAAACGCCGGCTGTCCAGAATCAAGGTGAAACGGCGGCGAAGAAGACCCCAATGAGCAGAGTGAAACTCCTTGCAGGTGAAGATTCTCACTATTCCGATGCAGAACTCAAGGAAATGGTTGACCTCTATGACAAAAGCCTCAAACAGTTTGATGCTGGTGAAATTGTAAAGGGAAGGATCATTGGCTTTACGGAGAACGATGTCATCGTCGACATTGGCTTTAAGTCATCCGGACTCGTTCCGAAAATTGAATTTCCCAATCTTAACGAACTTAAACCGGGAGATGAGGTAGAGGTATTTCTCGACAGCGTGGAAGACCAGGACGGGCAGGTCGTCCTTTCGAGGCGTCGCGCGGATTTTATCCGCATCTGGGACAAAATCGTTAGCGCTCACGAAAACCAATCTGTCCTTCAGGGTACAGTGCTGCGGCGCGTGAAGGGCGGTTTGATGGTAAACCTGATGGGACTCGAATCGTTCCTGCCGGGCTCGCAAGTTGATGTCAAACCCGTGCGTGATTTCGATTCCTTTGTCGGCAAGACCATGGATTTCAGAGTTGTCAAGATCAACGAAGCTGCGGAAAATGTCGTCGTCAGCCACAAGGCGTTGCTTGAAGCAGAACTCGAAGAGCAAAGGAAGCGAATACTGTCAACTCTTGAGAAGGGCCTTATCCTCGAAGGCACGGTTAAAGCAATTACTGAATTCGGAGTGTTCGTCGATCTCGGTGGTGTTGACGGCCTGATCCATATTACCGACCTTTCATGGGGCAGAGTAAACCATCCGTCGGAAATTGTGAAACTCGACCAGAGAATACAGGTTGTGGTGACGGATTTTGACGAGGAGAAAAAAAGAATCTCTCTTTCGATGAAGGCACTCCAGCCGGAACCGTGGAAGACTATCGAGGATAAATACCGGGTCGGCCAGAAGGTTAACGGCAAAGTGGTTTCTCTCACCGAGTACGGCGCTTTCGTCGAGGTAGAAAAAGGTATCGAAGGTCTCATACATATCTCTGAAATGAGTTGGACGGAGCACATCAAGCACCCGTCGCAAAAAGTCTCGATGGGGCAAACAATTGATGCGGTCATTCTCAGTCTCGACAAAGAGAATAAGAAGCTTTCGCTCGGCCTAAAGCAATTGGAACCTGATCCGTGGGAGCAGTTGATCGAAAAGTATCCCGTGGATTCGAGACACAAAGGTATCGTACGCAATCTCACTAACTTCGGAGTCTTCGTAGAGCTTGAGTCGGGCGTCGACGGACTGATTCACATTTCAGATCTTTCGTGGACGAAAAAGATCCGGCATCCCGGCGAACTTGTGAAACGCGGCGACGAAATCGAGGTTATCGTGCTCGCCGTCGACAAAGAGCAGAGGAGGATCTCTCTTGGTCATAAGCAGGCGCTTGAGAATCCCTGGGATAAATTCGCGGAGCAGTTTAAGGAAGATGCAGAAGTCGAGGGGAAGCTCATCAGGCACATAGAAAAAGGTGCCATCGTGGAGCTCCCTGGCGAAGTGGACGGTTTCGTCCCTCACTCCCATATGGCCCCCCTCAGTCTGAAGAACTACGTTACTCATTTTCCCATAGGAGAAGCCTTGAACTTGAGAGTTATCGAGTTCGATAAAGACGGGAAACGAATTGTCCTCAGTATCACGGAGTACTTCAAAGACAAGGATCAGGCACTCTACCAGGAGTTTCTGGTCGCGCATAAAATAAACCCTGATGAAAAGCGCGAACGCAGGCCGCGTTCGACAGATAAGAAGCCGAAAGAACACACCGACAAGGCTCACAGCAAAGAATCCTCAAAGAAGGAATCACCTGAGCAAGAAGCCGCCCAGACACCTGAGCCTGTCGAGGGAGATCATGCAGCGGAGCAAGCTCAATCGGAAAATGCAGGCGAAGCTCCCGGAACCCACGACGTGATCTCATAGTCCGTCTGACGAAATAGCAGTCGTTTATCAGCCTTGCATTCGGACTTGAAATCCTATGCAAGGCTTCTTTATTCGATCCACATGAATTCAGAGAAGGCATTTTTCAACTGGAGCGGCGGAAAAGATTCCGCTTTAGCTTTGCACAAGCTACGAGAAGTTGGAAGTTATGAGATAGCTTGTCTTCTGACGACGGTAAACGGGTATTTCGACAGAGTCTCCATGCACGGGGTAAGAACGGGACTGCTCGAGCAGCAGGCTGAAGCTATCGGCATCCCTTTGAAGAAAGTCATCCTGCCCGAAATGCCGGACATGGAAACATATGAAAGAATCATGGGGGAGGAATTATTAAAGCTGAAAGCAGGCGGCGTGAGCAATGCCGTGTTTGGGGACATTTTCCTGGAAGACCTGCGCAAGTACAGGGAAGATAAACTGGCACAAGTTGGTCTTAAATGCATTTTCCCCCTCTGGAAAGTTCCGACGCACGAACTGATCCGGGAATTTATAGATTTAGGATTCAAGGCG
>JAKASW010000351.1 GCA_021818875.1 Bacteroidota bacterium | reverse complement strand
CACTATCCTTCGCTGAAAACTACCTACCCTTTCCTGGGCGGCAAGTTTTGGTTCGTTCGTCATAACCTCGGCCTGCATTGTATATTTCTTTACCCTGGACTGATATTGCTTCGTAATTTGGTTTAGCGTATCGCCTCAATCCTGTACCAGCTTATTCAGCCTTGGCAGAACGTTGCGGGTCGTGGGAAAAAGAGAAAGGATTGTCGATGAATTGACATACCCGATTTTCAAGAGATCGTCTCTCTGAGACACTGCATACAAGAACCCAGGTGACAAAAAGACTAGGACCATAGATGGTATAAGTGACCTCCTGTTTTTCAAATTGACATTCTTGTTGGTCGCCATCATCGACAGCGTGCTCAAACATATCCGGCGATTGATCACCTTTTCTATCTATCCACTCCCTGGTTTCAATCTTAATTATCGCGTGTATCGTTGTCAAGTGATTTCTTTCCCGTTGATATGGATTTCTTTATATTGTGGATGATGATCAGCTACGGCCAGAGGCAACTCCGAGACCTCTCCTTTTCCTCCCGAAAGGAGTGGCTGCTCGCGGATGGTGACGGAGGTTTTGCCTGCAGCTCGATCTGTTTCATGAACACTCGGCGGGAACACTCGCTGCTGACCGTCTCGACCAATCTCCCATTGCGAAGATTGACCATGCTTAACAAGGTTGACGAGGAAATCATAATCGATGGGAGGTCTTATTTTCTCGCGACGAACCACTATCCCGATACAATATTCCCTGAGGGATACAAGCTGTTGAGCAGGTTCACCTTCGATTACTTTCCTCAAATGACGTTCGACCTTGATGGATGCCAGCTCACGAAGAAGGTCGTTATGCCAAAACGATCGAGCTCAATCTACATTCACTATGAGAACAACTCGAGAAAGAAGGCAATTGTCAGGCTTTTGCCGCTCTTGAGTTTCCGTCCGAAGGATTCACTCAAGAAGGCCGACGACGGATTTCTCGTCGACGAGTTGCCGGACGGCGTCAGAATCATATCTGACATGAATCTCCCTCGCTTATACCTCAAGCTCTCCCAAATCTACAGCACAAGCCCTGAGTCATACTGGTATTACAACTTCGTTTACGACCATGATGCAGAGATTTACGAAGACGACAGGGAGGATTTGTACAACATCGGGTACTGGGAGACGGAGCTTGAACCCGGCAAAGGAATGACTTTTGTCGCGTCCACCCGCGACCTCGCTGAGTTCGATTATGCCGAGATCGAGGCTCACTGCATCGAATCCATGGAAAGTACACGCGGTCGAGCAGGGCTGCCTACGAAATATTCCCGCGTCGCTGACATTGCCGCAAACCACATTGTTCGCAACAAAGCACTCCGGACTCCGGGCATTATCGAGGGTTATCCGTACGGCGCAATATCGATAAAAGAAACGATGATGTCGCTGGACGGGATTTCAAAGGTAGTTGAAAATTCGAATTATGATAACGACTTCCTGTATGAGCTTGCGGCTAACGAAGTCGGCGGTGCATTCCCCTCCCGCCTGGATGAAGTCAGCCTCCACGTGGAGTACGATGATCCACAAGTTCCCTTGTACTTTGCAATTGCCCTCAGCCGATGCGCTGAGAAGTCGAAGAATCCTGATTGCGTGAGACGTTTCCTCCCGATATTGGAAGGGGCGATAGAGACTATAAACGAAAGCAACATGGGAGGAAAGAAACTCAAGGCATTGGGTTTGCTCGAAATCGATAATGGGACTGGCGACCAACTCCGTCAGACGGCCTCAAATGCTGCAGCCAATGCACTGTGGTTTAACTTGCTCACGCTCGTCGAAGAAGCAAGATCTGGGACCGCAGATTCTTCGGGCTACTCAGAGTTAATATCGGAAATCGAGCAGAGCTATTTCGGTCATTACTTTGATGAGGAAGGAAATTATAGGGGCGTTGCCGATAGCAACCAGTTGCTATCGGATATGGTCGTCCCCATGATAGTGCGATACTCTCCGTTGAGCGAACTCCAGAAGACAAAAATCTGCAAAGCCATGGCATCACGTTTCATCCATGGGTTCGACAGTGGAGCGCAGCCTCCAGCTTCCGACTCAAGCTGTAATCTCGCCATAGTCTATCTTGCCGAGGCCACCGGAGATTTGAAGGAGTGCGCCGAAGAGTTCAATCTACTGAAGGGGATACTTGAGAAGTTGTTCACCGGACAGGCTTACACTGATTGCCTGAACGGATTTCCAAAATGTTGGAGTCAGACCAAGAGTGCAGACCCACAGAACATTTCTTCATCAGTGATGGCCGGAGAGGCCATCAGGCTGATAAAGAAATTCAAGCTAAAGTAAGGTCAATTCTTGAACACTGCGAGGATGTCGCTGCGCTGCACGATGCGGTAGTCCTTGCCATCCATTTCAATTTCTTCCCCGCCGTATTTCGCAAACAAAATTTTGTCCCCGACTTTTACTTTTGCCTGCAAGTCCTCATCCGTTCCAACCGCAGCGACCAATCCCGTCCTCGGTTTCTCTTTTGCGGTGTCCGGGATAATCAAGCCGGAAGCCGTCCGCTCCTCTTTGTCTTCTTCGAATTCGACAAGAACTCTGTCGTCTAAAGGTTGAATATTCATTTGTCCTCCGATTTTATTCTCTGATTCCAAGTAGTTGATTGATTTTCGGTTTGTCAAAACCCACGATGGGTCTGTTGTTGATTAAGATCACCGGGACTCCCATCTGTCCGGTTCGGCGCAACATGTCCTGAGCTGCTCGCTGGTCGCGCGAGACGTCGATCTCCGTGTACCTGACTCTCTTCTCATTGAAGTATTGTTTTGCAAGTCTACAGAAGCTGCAGGTCGGTGTCGTAAAAATTACAACTTTAGGTTGAGGCGTGAGCATAGCTTTCAGTGTTTTGTTTGATTGAATGATATTCGCCGGGTGAAAGAATAACATAGGAATTGGTCAGCTCAACTGAGTTCCTGAGCATAGCACTTACCGGACAATACTTATTCTGTGAGAGATCGATTGCCCGCTCGAGGTCACCCGTCTGGAGGTTCTCTCCATAGAAAACATACTCGATATGGATTTTGGTATAGACCTGCGGATGCTCTTCGGCAACCTGTGCTTTCAATCGGACTTCTAATCCTCCGAGCTTCACTCTTTTTTTCTGGAGGATAGAAACGACATCGCTTCCCGTACAAGCACCCAGTGATATCAGAATCAACTCCTTCGGTCTGATTGCAGCACTGCTCCCTCCGAATTCAGGCGGACCATCGACGGTCACCCAATGACCCGATTCGGTAAGTCCGGCGAAAGTCAGTCCTCTGACCTGTCTAACTACCGCGGATTTTTCTGCCATGGTAACTCCATTCGTTTTCTTTGATGCAGATAAATTGAATTGGTTTCAAAGTATTTGAATTTCGTACGTTGACTGTTAATTTAATTCAACCGCGCCTGTAGCTCAATTGGATAGAGCATCAGACTACGGATCTGAGGGTTGGGGGTTCGAACCCCTCCAGGCGCACGAGTTCTCCCTCACGAAGTGGAACAGTTTGTAAGGGAGCCTTTCGGGAGGCCCTCGGCAGGCGCACAAGATTCGCAGGCTTTTCCTGGAGTGTCACCAAAGCGTCGTCCTTTTTTCCGGGTTTGTTTTGTCATTGGATGCTATCATGGCACAGTTTTATAAGCCGCACATTTCTTATTACGTAATCCCGACTAAAACAGATTTCGCACCAGACTGTTTCTTGCGTAGCCGCAGTTGTCAGTTGAGCATACGGCGTCCGGTGCTTAGGCAGGGCGGCGCAACGGAGGCAGTAGAATCTAGAGGAAGATGTGGACCAAACTAAGAATGTTTTCAGCGGACCGGAGGCAATTGCAAAGTTCTTCGATCCCGACGCGAATCCGATGATACCACTCGTTGAACTACCACCCGACATGAATCCTTATGCAAAACGAGGGATTCGCATCTTTGCGAAGCTCATGTATTTTGTACCTCT
>JAKASW010000350.1 GCA_021818875.1 Bacteroidota bacterium | reverse complement strand
ATGACAAATATTCTGGTCAGGGAAGATTCTATCCCGTTAAACTATTGGGAGGTTGTTTGGTTCGATCCATCAAAACAAGCGACCGAAGGTACGACGTTAGAAGTCACTTTTTCGGAAGGCGGGAGACTTTTCGGATACCGGTTGAATGTTTCCGACACCGCTGCGGGACCTTTCCTGAACAAGAAGGAGGCATTAGCAAATTTCCACGATTGCTGGGATAGCCTGGGCTTTGCCGGGCTGACAGATGTATCGCTTTCTAGCTGGAAGTTGAATTCATCCGAGCCGGTGGTCCTCGAACATAGGCAGGACTGGATGCTTACCTTTGTTAGAGATACAGGACAAATACCCGGATTGAAGGAAGATTTGAAAGTGCGAATCGAGGGCGACCGGATTACAAGTCTCAATATCGGTTTCTCTCCTCCCGGCCAATTTACATTGAGCTACGCCGCGAAGACTTATCCATTCGTGTTCCTGACGATCATATCATGGGTAATGATGTTTGTGCTGTTTGCGGTTGGACTTGTGATTTTCCTGCGGCGATATAATGAGGGAGAGGCGGGGATCGGCTCCTCAATGTCGGTCAGCATCGCTTATTACGTCTTGGCCGCTATTAGTTTCCTTCTCTCATTTTCGTCCGTTGCCTATGGGCTGGGAATCGGGACGATGAATATCCTTTACGAAAGCCTGATAGCGATCGGAGTTGTTGTTCTCCTCTGGCTTCCTCTGGTTGCCATACTTACTTTTTCCTCCTGGGGAATTGGAGAATCGTCGGCCCGGGCGATTTGGCCCGACAAACTCTATTCATTCGATGCAGCATCTCACCTAAAGTTTTTGAATGAGAAGCTTGGTAAGTCGACACTCCGTGGATATGCTTACGCAGGTATAATCCTTGGCGTTTACTCGATTCTCCACCCTGTATTTCATCTTCACAGTTATGCGAGCGGGTTCATAGGAAGCGGCACGGCGCTCGATTCCTATATCCCGGCGCTCAAGGTTCTGGCAGACGCTCTGGCTATTGCTCTATTCGGAGAAACCTTCTCACGGCTTGGAATACTTTCATTTTTCGGCAGGAAGAAAATTGTCAAAGGGGTTACGGTGTCCCTGCTGATATTCTTTCCTTTACTTTACTATCCGATGCCGTTCGGTGAGTACAGTGTCTTAATCCGGATAGTCTTCATTTTCATGCTCTCGGCTGCACTCATTTTTCTTTTTCTCAGATACGATTTTGTTACTGCTGTCGTCACTAGTGCCATCTTCTGCTCGGCACAGGGGTTAATACCGATTTTTGCATCGTCGAATTCATATTTCCAAATCAATGCCGTGATAGCGTCAGTGCTTCTTGCGCTGCCGATCGTGGTTTCATTCATAGGATTCTGGAAGAAGCAACCATTCGAGCTGACTGTCGATCTGATGCCGGCACACATCCGCCGAATCAGCGAGAGAGAAAGGATGACAAGAGAACTTGAGATTGCAAAAAGCGTCCAGAACAATCTCTTTCCGAAGGTCACTCCGAAAGTTCCGCAACTCGAGTTTGGCGGAATCTGCATCCCGGCACTCGAGGTTGGCGGTGACTATTATGATTTTGTCCAGATGGAAAGTGGACTCACAGGAACTGCGATCGCGGACGTGTCGGGGAAGGGTTTGCCGGCGGCTATATACATGACACTCACGAAAGGTGCCTTGCAGGCTTCTGCCGAGAATCAGTCGTCACCGAAGAATGTGCTCAGCAAGATAAACCAGATCGTCTATCGTTCAATATCTCGGGGTACTTTCATCAGTATGAT
This sequence comes from Bacteroidota bacterium, assembly GCA_021818875.1. Lineage (GTDB taxonomy): Bacteria > Bacteroidota > Ignavibacteria > Kryptoniales > JAKASW01 > JAKASW01. The sequence goes on along the minus strand of JAKASW010000350.1, from coordinate 2,178 downwards.
TTATGCTGTAATTGACGAGAAGACGCGCAGGGTGAAATTTTCCCGTGCCGGTCATAACCCCCTAGCCCTTTTTTCTTCCGGTAACAAATCAGCGCAGCTCTTCACTCCGAGTGGTCTGGCACTTGGGCTTGATAGTGGTGAGAAGTTCGACTCGACTCTGGAGGAGATGGAGATAACACTGAGACCGGGTGACGCACTTGTGTTTTACACAGACGGATTCACAGAAGCGATGGATAGCCAGGCTAACGAGTTTGGGGAGGAACGGCTAGTCTCGCTGGTAGAATCCGTGCGTCATCTACCTGTCAAAGAGATGCTTACCAGGATCGACGCGGGCGTGCGGAAGTTTGTCGGAAATGCCCCCCAGCATGACGACATGACCATGGTGGTGATAAAAGTGAAACAGGAATGAGAGAAATCCTTTCACTCCGTCATTCTTTTGATGATGGTCTCGTGCAGGTATCGATTCGCTGCCAATCCGGTTCGGCCGTAGATCGTTGGATTTCCTTCAAAATCGGTGAAAATACCTCCAGCCTCTTCAATTATAGGCTTTATAGCGGCAACATCCCACGGGCTAACGATCGGATCGATCATAGCCTCCGCTAAACCGTCGACGACAAAAGAGTAGCCGAAACAATCTCCGAAACCCCGATCATGGTACGACGATTTCACGATGTTTACAAAGCCGCTCTCGTACTTCGAGCCGATGAAGTAGTTCAAACCACCGAAAACGACGGTAGATTTTTCGATCTCTCTTACTCGACTTACCTTCATTCTTTTACCATTGCAGAAGGCTCCGTGTCCCTTCGAAGCGTAGTAGATCTTCTTCAATGCGGGCAGCGACATGACACCCGCGACGATTTCTCCGTCATGCTCCAGCCCGCAGAGTGTTCCCCAATATGGAATTCCGCGCGTGAAGTTTCTCGTGCCGTCAATCGGATCAATAATCCATCGCGTCGAGCCCGCAGATAGCTGTTCCGGGGCTTTCTTCTTTGAATCCTCTGCCCCCTGGCTTTCCCCGAATTCTTCGCCGAAGAATCTATGGTTCGGGTACTTTTTCGAGAGCTCCCTTTCCAGGAATTTCTCACACTCTTTGTCGGCGATCGTGACCGGGCTTTGGTCGGATTTATAGTTTACACGCAGTTTCTTGCTGAAGTACCCTAGAGTGATCCGCTCCGAAGCTTTCACGACTTTGACGGCAAACTCTAACTCTCCAAGGAAAGACCTCATGCCCCCCCCGACAAATCATCCGCTGCTAATGAAGATCCCCAAACTCTCCGCGAGGTGGTCAGCGTGCCGCCTCTGGTTTCGATCCTTTTGCTTTCGCTCGACGTGCCCTTATCTGTGCTTTGATTGTCTTGACTCTCTTATGATGCTTCTTTTTGGCGGCTTTTGTCTTCTTGTTCAATTCTGATTCCTTTCTTTGAATAATTTTAACATTGCAGGAAAGAAAATTCAATTGCGGAACAAAACAAAAATGCGCCGGGCAGTGTCCATAACCATCCGGCGCATCTAATGGGAAAAGTCAGGGCTCAGCTCGTGCTCACGCCCGAAAGATTGGGGTCCTTCGTCTGAGTCTTTTCCTTCAGTCCTGAAAATTTCAATTCGCCGGTTCGTTTGTCGACCTTTGCTTTTATGACCATACCTTCCGTGAAAGTGCCTTTGAGCATCTCTTCGGCAAGCGGATCTTCGAGATAACGCTGAACGGCTCTTTGAAGCGGCCGGGCGCCGTAAGCGGGATCAAAACCCTTCTCCGCAAGGAACTCTTTTGCAGGTTTTGTGAGATCCAACTTGACTCCGAGAGTCGTCAGCCTCTTTCGCAGGCTTTCGGTATGGATGTCTATGATCTTCTTTATAGCGCTTGGCTCAAGAGAGTGGAAGATGATTACATCATCGATCCTGTTCATGAACTCAGGATTGAAGAGTCTCTTCATCGCCTCCTCAATCACATTCTTCATCGAGGTATACTTGTCTTCGGTAGTGGCCTGGCCGAACCCGAAAGAACCTGCCGGTTTTATTTCGCGCGTGCCTATGTTCGTGGTCATAATCAAGATGGCATTCTTGAAGTCAACGCGCCGGCCGAGGCTGTCCGTGAGTATTCCGTCGTCGAGAACCTGAAGCAAAATGTTGAAAACATCCGGATGCGCTTTCTCAATTTCATCAAGGAGAACAACGCTGTAG
>JAKASW010000349.1 GCA_021818875.1 Bacteroidota bacterium | reverse complement strand
TGCGCAACCCATCAATGCTCGATGAAATCCCCAGCCATTCAGTTATAGAATTCGTAGAGAAGGACTTCACTATAAAAGAATCGGCAAGCTTAGTCAAGCCTGACAAGTATCTGAAAGTCAAGACTCAATTGGAATTGATGAGACGGGTCTCAGAAAAACCTGCACCGTATAAAAGGATGCGCAAACCTGGTTAGGATGCTGTGGAGGTATGTTTATTGGAAAAGGATAATCGTAACACAGCAAGACTTCTCAGTGGCGATAGTGTCACGAAGGCGAGTATATCGGGGGCAAAAGAATTAATCGGGATGAAATGAAAACAGACATTACTATTTACAACACTCTCACGCGTCAGAAGGAAAAGTTTGTACCGCTCGAAAAAGACAGAGTGGGGATTTATGTCTGCGGGCCAACGGTATATAATCATTCCCATATCGGCCATGGAAAAAGCTATGTGTCATTCGATGTTGTAGTCAGGTTCCTCCGCTTCGTCGGTTATAAGGTCCTTTATGTCCAGAATATAACGGATGTGGGACACCTCACTGATAATGCCGACGAAGGCGATGACAAAATTGAGAACCAAGCACGAAAAGACAGAGTCAGCCCGATGGAGATAGTCGAGGTGTTCATGCGGAGCTATTTCGACGACATGGATAGGCTCGGAGTGGAGAGGCCGAATATTTCACCTCGCGCCACCGGGCACATAGTGGAACAGATTGAGCTTGTAAGAAAGCTGATTGAAAAAAAATACGCTTACGAGTCGAACGGCAACGTTTATTACGATGTCGCAAACTTCACAGGCTATGGAAAGCTGTCCGGCAGAAAAATCGAAGACTTGATTACCGGAACGCGTGTCGATGTCCGAAGCGACAAGAAGAACCCCGCTGATTTTGCTCTCTGGAAAAGAGCCGAGGCAGGCCACATCATGAGATGGCCCTCCCCATGGGGTGATGGTTTTCCCGGGTGGCACGTTGAATGTTCTGCGATGAGCATGAAGTATCTCGGCGATACTTTTGATATCCACGGCGGCGGAATCGATAACCAGTTTCCGCATCATGAATGTGAAATAGCCCAGAGCGAAGCGGCAACCGGCAAGCCGTTCGTCAGGTACTGGATGCATAACAACATGGTCACCTCTGACGGGATGAAGATGAGCAAGTCGGCCGGCAATTTCGTGACATTGAAAGATGCCTTCAAGAAATTCGATCCCGTAGTGATTCGCTTCTTCATACTTCAAAGTCATTACAGAAGCTCGCTTGATTACTCCGACGAAGCTGTCGCCGGTGCAGGCAAGGGCCTCGAGCGTCTCACGAACGTCCTCCTGGAACTAAGGCGGCGCGGCGCTGCAACGGAGGCACGCCCTGATTTTGAAAACTTACCCGAAGAACCGGTTAACCTGAAGCGTTATTACACTGAATGGCTTACGGCTATGGCAGATGATTTCAATACGCCGCTCGCCATCGCTTCTCTTTTCGAAATGTTGAAAGATGTAAACTCACTTCTTGCTGCAGAGAGGCAAGTCAGTGACGACATATTGAAGTCAATTTTTTCGTTCATACATGTCCTCGCAGGTGACGTTCTGGGAATCATTCCTACGAATACTGAGACAGGTACCGACAACAAAATTCAGAATGAACTCCTTGATTTGTTTGTCAAACTGAGGGCCGGCGCGAGGTCAAAGAAGGATTTTGCACTTGCCGATTTGATTCGAAAAGAGTTGGAGAATATTGGAGTTACAATAGAGGACAAGAAAGAAGGGACCTTCTACAGGATCGGTCGGTGAGACGCAGAGAGTTCATAAAGAACAGCAGTATGATCGGCGTGGGAGCTTACACTGCTTCAAAACTCGGGATCCTGGAACTAAACAAATTTCCCGGAGGCAAAATGGCTTCTCCTGTGATCATATCAACCTGGAATTTTGGAACGAAGGCGAACGAAGTTGCATGGAAAGCGCTTTCCGCCGGATCGAACTCGCTTGACGCCGTGGAACAGGGAATCAGAATGATCGAAGAAGATCCGAACATAATGAGCGTCGGGTATGGTGGTTTACCCGATGAGCTGATGGACGTGACGCTCGATGCCTCGATTATGGATTGGCGAGGAAACTGCGGCGCGGTAGGCGCCTTGCCTAAAATAGTTCACGCTGTGAGTGTGGCAAGAACTGTCATGGAACGCTCAAAGCATGTGATGCTCGTGGGCGAGGGCGCGTATGAGTTTGCACTTGCTCACGGATTCAAACCGACGGACCTACTCACCGACAAAGCGAGAGAAGCATGGCTGAAATGGAAGGATAACCTCGGACCAGATAATAACTGGCTTGGACCTCACGACATGAACGATCTAGACGGCAATCATGACACGATAGGATTATTGGTTCTCGATTCGAAGGCGCACCTCAGTGGAGGAGTAAGTACCTCCGGTCTTTCCTGGAAGATTCATGGACGCGTAGGAGATTCCCCAATTATCGGTGCCGGAGTCTATGTCGATGGAAAGGTTGGAGCCGCTGCTTCGACCGGAGTCGGCGAAGCTAATATGCGCATAGTTGGGAGCCACCTCGTCGTCGAAAGCATGAAGGCGGGGGCCAGTCCACAGGAAGCATGTGAAATTGCTATCCGCCGGGCAATTGAAGTCCATTCAAAAGTCTTGAAGAAAGACAAATCGTTCCAGCTTGCATACATTGGGATCGATGTCAGAGGGGAAGTCGGTGGAGCCGCCATCAGAAAAGGTTTCCAATATGCAGTTCGAAAAGAAGGAACGAATAAGTTGATCGATTCTAAATTCTTATATAATGATTGAACGCATTACTATTTGTGGGACAATGATTGAAAGGAGATGTGAATGAAATCTAAGATTCTGTTAATCTCATTCCTCCTGTGTTCATCGGCTTATGCTGGAAGTCTCATGGGAACTGCCGGGACTAATGCACAGGTGGAACCACTTTATTTGGTCGACATGCCGACCGCAGGCATTCTTCAAAGCGGCATGGTTGGTATGTCGGTACATTTTTATGAGAACAGCGGGGTCCTGGTATCGTTGGAAGCGGGTGCGTTTAACCGTTTGAGTTTCGGGTTGAGTTACGGAGGGACAAATGTAATCGGGAATGGTGCCGTGCAATGGAATAAATTGCCCGGCATAGACATACGGGTTCGCGCGGTGGATGAGACAGCGGGCTTTCCTGCCATCACCCTCGGCTTCGACTCGCAGGGAAAGGACAGGTATCTTTCTCAGTACAGCAGGTATGAGTACAAGTCGCCGGGCTTCTTCGTGGCAGCATCGAAATATTTCCGCATCCTCGGTTATCTGGGCATACATGGGGGAATGAATTATTCGCTGGAGAACGGAGATGGGAACAAGAACATAAACTTTTACGTTGGGGCTGATAAAACAGTCGGAAGCGACATATCGGTCGTGGCCGAGTTCAACTTTGGCGTGAACGACAACTATCCCAACGGTTACCCGAACAGGCTCGCAAGCGCGGGGCCCGGATTTGTCAATGCCGGAGTCAAATGGAGCTTAGGAAATGGATTGACTCTCGAATTCGATTATAAAAACCTTCTTGATCTTAAGAAGTCGGGAAGTCTGAGGACAATCAGGATTGAATATGTCCAATCGATGTAACGAAGTTGCTTGTTTTCACGTCTATGAATTTGGAATTAATTTCTTGTAAGGTGTCCGATTGACCTTGTTTCGAATCGGATTCTTAATGAAATTTGACCGAGGAAGTAAGATGACAGCAGTTTATTTGACAGCTTATCGCCGGGGACAAGCGGGAGGATTTTAAGAATGCTCCCCCTTCAATGGACTTTAAGCGAATATACGAAGGGCCGCGTCAAAAAAATCGAGGTGAGAGTTATGAAAACGAGACTATCGGCTTTGGTACTCGTTGCTCTGGCAGCGTTCGGCTTTGCCGGATGCTATACTGAATTTGCTGCCACGAGCAGCGGCTACGGAGGTTACAATACCTACGGAGGATATGGCCAGGGCTACTACAACAACAATGATTCC
>JAKASW010000348.1 GCA_021818875.1 Bacteroidota bacterium | reverse complement strand
GTTCGCTGTATAACCCGACATGAAAAGTGTTTTGATTGTCGGTTTCAACACGTGAATTCTATCTCGCAACACTTTGCCGTTCATCACGGGCATGACAACGTCAGTCAGCAACAAATGGATTTCATCCTGGTATTCCTGGCAAATGAGTATCGCCTCTCCCGGGCTTAGTGCCGTGAGCACTTTGTAGCCGTACTCCGACAGGCTGTTCCTTGCAAGCTCAAGCAGGTCAGCCTGATCTTCGACGATCAGCACAGTCTCCTTGCCGCTTACGTCAACAACATCAGGCTCGGACTCCCGTTTTTCCAGATCGCCATAAAACCGCGGGAAGTAAATCTTGAACGTTGTCCCGACCCCTACTTCGCTGTAGACGTTAATGTTCCCTCCATTTTGTTTCACGATCCCATAGACAGTTGACAGACCGAGTCCCGTCCCTTGCCCTTTTGGTTTCGTTGTGAAAAACGGTTCGAAGATTTTATCCAACGTCTCTCTATCCATGCCTCTCCCGTTGTCCGAGAAACTCAGCAGGACATAATCGCCGGGAGGAAATCCAATCCTGTTTTGAGAATAGGATTCTTTGATGACGATATTAGAAGTTTCAATCGTGACTATCCCCACGCTCCTTATCGCATCTCTAGCATTAGTGGCAAGATTGATCAGTATTTGATCGAACTGGGTCGGGTCGATCCGGATATTCCACAAATCATCACCCGGAATAAATACAAGTTCTACATCTTCACCCATCATTTTCCTGACCATCTCAACAAGTGACCTGGTGGCCTGATTGAGATCGACTGGCTTCGGCGATATGATCTCGCGCCTTGCGAAGGCTAACAACTGCCTCGTTAGTTCCGCACCGCGCGTCGCGGCCGCACTCATCATTTCGGCGTATCGATGTAGCGTATCCCGTTGATCAGTCCTTCTTGCCATCAGTTCGGCGTACCCCATGATGACTCCGAGCATGTTATTATAATCATGGGCGATGCCCCCGGCCAATCTCCCGATGCCATCCATTTTTTGTGCCTGGGCAAGTTGCTCCTCCAATTTCTTCCTTTCGGTGATGTCATACGCTGACGCGATTATCGAAGGCTTGCCCCGGTAATCTATCACCCCTCCGCTGAAATCTATCCAGATCGGCCCACCGGATTTGGAGAGTATCTGATATTCATAGTGCTTGCTCGTGTCGTTTCCCTTCAGTCGCTCGGAAGATCGCTTTGCGACTAATTCACGAAAGTCGGGGTGAACGAGATCCATCACATTCAGTCGCGAAATTTCTTCAAAGGTAAACCCTGTCATTTTGAGAGCGGCGGGATTCGCATAGAGAATATGAGTACCGTCGTGAATCCAGATCGCTGCCGTCGAACCCTCAACCAGTCCTCGAAACTTTTCCTCACTTTCCTGAAGTTCTTCCCGAGCCTTCCTTCTCTCCGTGATGTCTTCGTAAGTCCCCAGCACTCCAACAACCTGGGCGTCGGCATTTAGTAGCGGCACCTTGCTTGTTCTCATCCAATGCACGCCATCAGGCAAGCTACGTGGCTCCTCATATCCCAATTTTGCATTCCCCGTCTCCATGATATACCGATCATCTGCCCGATATTGTTTAGCCTGCTTCTGCCAGGTCATTTGGAAATCATTCCTGCCGACGATCTCTTCGGGAGAGCTGAAACCAGAATCCCGCGCGAACGACAAATTGCATCCGAGATACCTACTCTTTGCATCTTTCCAAAAGACCCTGACGGGCACGGTGTCAAGAACATCTTTAAACATTTGTTGAGATCCGTAAAGCGCTTTCTCTGCCAGTTTCCGACCTGTGACATCCTGGACGGTACCGAACATCTTTGAAGGATTGCCGTCTTCTGCAAATTCCAAAGTCCCCAGCGCGTGAACCCATAATTCCTTCTTATCTTTTCTTCCGATTATTCTGAATTCCCCGTCAAAATTCTTTCCATTCTTAATGACCTCTTCGAGAAAGTATGCCGATACCATGGGCCGGTCATCGGGATGTACCAACTCAAGCCATCCCTCCCGGTCCCGTTTGAACCCATCGGCAATTCCGCAAAGTTCATCTAACATTTCAGAGCTCGACCAAGTGCCTGATCTTATGTCGAGAACGTAGTGCCCCACACGGCTGACTCTTTCCGCCCGTTTCAGTCTGAGTTCACTTTCCTTCAATTCTCGTTCTGCCGCTCTCTCCTTAGTCTGGTCCCTGAAGATCAGTACGACACCGGTGACGTTCCCGTCCCGATCGTGTATCGGAGCGCCACTATCCGCGATCAGGAAACGATTGCCTTCTTTGGTTATTAACAGAGTGTGGTTGGCCAGTCCGATCACTACGCCTTCACGAAGCACGCGGTCGACTGGGCTTTCCACGTGGGCACCTGTTTCTTCGTTGATGATGTGGAAAATTTCATGCAGCTTTCTATTCAATGCGTCGGACTCTGACCAGCCGGTGAGATGCTCGGCAGCAGGATTCATCTGCCTGACGACACCGTCCGTATCCGTGGTTATCACGGCATCTCCAATGCTGTAAAGCGTCGTTCTGAATTCGCCCAGTATTTTACCCCGTTCGACTTCAGCCTGGTACAACTCCCGGTACATTGCAGCTTGCCTGTGCCTGTATGCGTAAGCAGTAATCGCAGCTAAGATTGCTATGAACAGGACTACCAGCGTGACCACCACTCCGCCCCGGTAGTATGCCTCAACAAGAATCCCAGCGGTATCCATCTTACCCACCATAAACCATGGTGTACCGGGCACTGGACTTAGGTATGCGAGGACATCCTTTCCCCGATAGTCCGTTCCCTCGAACATCCCGATTCTACCGTCCACTGCCTGGGCCGCAGGCGATGACGGGGGCCGGATGGAAACACGCATCGGGGAGGTGCCTCCTGATCGGAATCTGGCATGGCTAAGACAGACAACTTTGTTTCCTCTCTTTTCAACTAATATGGTCTTGGCACTGCGGCTCGAGGCTGGCCACCAGGTCATGGTCGAATTCAGAAAAATGCCGGCATCACTTCGAAGAACGACCACCCCGGCCACTCTGCCATTGCGATCATGGATCGCGGCCATGACATCAATGTGAACTTTTCCATCGTTCCCGGGAAACAAATCAGAAAGCGCTGCGCCGCTTCCTGAAATTGCTTCATTAAATGTTTCAGCCTCTGAAGAATCTATGCTGGGCGGCTTACTACCATCGTAGAGAAGAGGTCGAGCGCCATGCCCGAGAATAAACGCATCGTCATAAGGGCCGGTTTTCGTTGCGAGTTTGAGCCGCTGCAGTATTGGTTCTCGGAGAGCGGTGTTCTCTTTTGAACTCAGCCACTTCGAGAACGCCATAACGAGGAAGCGACTCCGCGAAAGTTCGCTCGCGTCTGCAAGGCGCTCTGCTCGCCATTCTTCAATTTCCCTAATTTTTAGATTCGTGACGCTTCGTATCAGATCATAATTCTGATCGCGAATCCTTCTTCTCTCTACCCGGAAGTACGATACTGCGGCGCCCGCAAGCAATATGCCCACCAATAGCAACACTGGAAGCAAGACCCAATAGGAAAGGTGTTTTTCTCGCCCTGATATTCTCGCGGCTTGCGCCTTCAACATTACCCCTCGTTCTTCTGGTCCTTGTAAGCAACGAACAACTTAAGGATAATCCTCGTAATATGTATTTGGTTTATCTAAACTCGGGAACAATTCTCCAACGCGGACCGCAAGGACTTGACACGGTAAATTCACAGCAAAGCGAATATAATAAGATGATTGACCATCTTCCAGATTTGACATGCTAACGGGTCTGCGACAAATTTGTAGAATGGAGGATACCCATGATTTTCGAACCCACCCCACTTTGTCCCCCCTACCTTTTTTCGATGAAAAAAAGGGAAGGGAGAAGTGAACTACCACCGGCAAAGCCGGTGGCTTCTGAAAAGGATATATGTCCAACAGATCTTGTCATTCAAGAAATTCAGCATCTCCAACCGAACTCACCCCCGTCCCCTCTCTTTCGAAAAAGAGAG
>JAKASW010000347.1 GCA_021818875.1 Bacteroidota bacterium | reverse complement strand
TAGGTGCACAGTTGAAATTGCTCACTGCACTAGCGACCCCGGTTTTGAATCATTGTCAATCTGTCACAGCTGCGGCAAACCTTTTTGTCCTGCCTGCCTTGTCGAAGGAGGAGAATACTATTATTGCGAGAATCCATCGTGCCAGGAAGCGATGAAAATGTCCATAGCCACTGAAGGATTACCTCCACACTTGAACTGTCCCAACTGCTCCTCCGAATTGGAACTGGCCGAACCGGAAAGGAAGTCACGCAAATTCAGATGCCCGGACTGCGACGCGCTGCTCGATTTTACCGTCGATCCGCCGGGAGTCAAGAAATATGAGGAGTATAAACTGCTGCTTGCGACGAGAAACGAGGGGGACGTCGCCGTAATTAAATCGGTCCTTGACGATTTAGAAATCAACTATTTCGTCTTCGACGAGTATTTCATGGTACTCGATCCTTTGATCCAGCCCACAAGGTTTTACGTTCTTAAGAGCCAGGTTGAAAGGGCGAAAGAAGGACTGAAGGATTTCAAGGTCCACCTCTTCGGCGTTTCTATGAACAGCGGCCCCGAGGGTGTACAGTAATGTTTTGTCCGAATTGTAAAACCGAATACCGTCCCGGCTTTACAAAGTGCGCCGATTGCGGTGCCGTCCTTGTTGAGCATCTTCCTGAAAAGCGCGAAGAGGTAAGCAACGAGACGCCGGACAACGACGCGCTTGTTCCCGTACTTCAGACCTGGGATCGAGGAGACGTGCTCAGTATCAGGATGGCGCTAGATCCGGCAGGCATCGAGTATCTCATCCAGGGGGAAACTATGTCTGGTTTCCGGAAGAGCGATCCGTTCGTGCTGATCGTTAAGAAAGAAGATGTCGAGCAGGTGCAAGAACTTCTGAAGGATGTTAAGCTCAACTATTCGACAGCTTCGTTCAACCGAAATCCGAGAGAATAGAAGCTCGTCGACCGGATCTGCCAAAGCGTTTCTCAACCCTGGATCGGTCTTTCCAGGTTACGACTGATTCTGCAAACGTGACATTGACTTTCCAATATTGACGGACTACATTTTCACCGACAGGGACGCTTCGGAACTTCAGAGGTAGAGGCCCTTTGAAAGACAACGGAGGAAGCGACGAAAGTACAATTACTAATTGTGAGAGCCGCGGCGGACGCACCAGTACTGAGGGCGGGTAATGCATTTGGGCGATGGAGTCAAATTCCCAATCCTCTTCCAACAGCCAAACGATATCGGATTTCTCCCGGTGGGATGCCTTCGGCAGGCTTGCGAATCGTGGGTTTATCACATTGAAAGTCTACAGTGTCCTCGGAAGGCTGGTCAGAACTTTAATGAATAAAGTGGAACAGCCGGGAAGCTATTCGGTTACTTTCAGCGCGAGCGGTCTGGCGAGCGGAGTGTACTTCTACAGACTTCGGGCGGGAAGCTACAGCCAGACTCGCAAGCTGATGGTTTTGAGGTGATTATGAATAGATATACCGTACCATTCGCTTAGATGTAGGAGGATATGCTCATGAAGTACTTGTTTTCATTTCGGATAACGGTCGCAATTCTTGTGTTGAGCGCGTCAGTTGCGTTCGGACAGTGGACGCAAACAGACTTTGCAGATAGCGTAGGAATAGATGCGATGGTCACGGAGGGCACAAAGGTCTTTGTTGCAGGAGGCGGAGGCGGTGTTGTTCCACTTCCAGTAGTGGCCAAACCAAATAGTATCTATGACATGGTTGCACGTTCCGTATCAAAACTTAGTTACACGCATACGGGGAATCTTGCTTCGGAAGACAGCCTGGGCACAGGTGTCTATATGTCCTCCGACAGCGGATCGACATGGGTACCCGCCGGACTTCAGGACACTACAGTTTTCGCGATGACGGTGTTGGGAAAAGATTTGTTCGCTATTGCACACAAAGGAGTTTTTCGCTCCTCGGATGACGGCGCCAATTGGGAATTGGTTGACACACTCTACGGGGGTGCCTGTCTTCTCGAAACGCTGGACGTCGACTCGATCGGTCCGGGCAAAGCCCTCATCTTCGCCACGGCCGGTGGTCCTATTTTCATATCGAAAGACACCGGAACGAGCTGGACCCAGGTTTACGGCAACTTTTCGGGAGCAGGAGGAGGAGTGACTTCCCTCGCTTCAGAGGGCCCAGAACTTTTCGCAGGAACTTGGTATGGACCGGGACCGATTACCTCGGGCAACTTCAGCGGCGTGTTTAAGTCTACAGACTATGGCGCAAGCTGGAAACTTTCCGATACCTTGCGCGCTTCCCCTCAGTGCATTGCAATCAAAGGGAATGTCGCTCTTGTCGGGACTCGATTTGGAGTTTACTTCTCCACCGACAGCGGCACAACATGGTCGTCAGGAAAGCAGGATCTCGACTTCTTTTCCATCCGCTTCGTCGGAGACAATGTTCTGGCAGGCACAGCGGAAGGCATCTATCGCTCGACTGACGATGGCAATACATGGACCCCGGTTAATAACGTGGGGAATTCGTCAACTGCCGGTATGCTTTCAGTTACCTCGACGGACGTGTTCGCCGCTTCTGGAGTCCCGCACACAGACCTTCCGAGGTTATTCATGGGGCCCGCCAGCGAAGTGATTCGCGCTCCGATATCGGAGGTGACTCCGGTTATCGAGCCGCCGCAGACAGTACCTGATAGATACTCGCTTTTCCAGAACTACCCTAACCCCTTCAACCCTTCGACGGTTATTCAATTCGATGTTCCACGTTCTGCATCAGTGACTTTGAAAGTTTACGACGTACTTGGAAGGTTGGTCAGAACTTTGGTGAATAAGGTGGAACAGCCGGGAAGTTACACGGTTACGTTTGACGCTGGCGAATTGCCGAGCGGAGTATATTTCTACAGGTTGGATGCCGGAACTTTCTCCGAGACGAAGAAGCTTATGCTTATTAGATAATACGGAGCAGAACGTGAAGAACATCATTCTCTCATTGGCGACGGTATGCTGTGTTGCATCGAGTGCCGCCGGCCAGTGGGTGCAAACCAACGGGCCGTACGGGAGCTATATTCTGTGTCTTGCTGTCGGCCGCACGGGTCTATTTGCAGGAACTAAGAACGGCGTCTTTCTGTCAACCGACAACGGCAATAGCTGGTCCGCTTTGAGTAATGGCTTGACGGACTCCTATGTTGTATCGCTTGCTATCAGCGACACGAATATTTTCGCGGCGACTTCCAGCGGCGTCTTTCGTTCCACCGACAGCGGGAGCAAGTGGACTGCCGTCGATTCAGGCATAACGAACTCTTATGTCCTGTCTCTTGCCGTCAGCGGCACAAATCTCTTTGCGGCGACTTATGGCGGCGTGTTCCGTTCAACGAACAACGGGACAAGCTGGGTTGCGGTAGACACCGGGTTGACCACCTCCTGGCTCAATACGATTGCTGCGAGCGGCACCGATGTCTTTCTGGGAACCAGTTACGGTCTCTTTCGCTCCACCGACAATGGCAATCACTGGACTGCGGTGAACACAGGGCTGTCGAGCATCAATGTCGATGCGTTTTGCGTCAGCGGCACGTATCTCTATGCCGCAACTGTTATGGGGACTTATAACGGCGTCTTTCGTTTCGGTGGTGTTTACCGTTCCACCAACAACGGCATCAGCTGGACTCACGTCGATTCGGGCTTAACCAATCCTGAGGTCAACGTTCTTGTCGTCAGCGATACGATCCTCTTTGCTGGGACTCAAAGCAGTGGAGTTTTTCGTTCCACCAATAACGGGACTAGCTGGACTTCCGTCGATTCAGACCTAACCAACCCTGTGGTCAATGCTTTTGCCGTTAGCGGTACGAATCTGTTTGCAGGAACTTCCGGGGGCGTCTTTCTTTCTACCGACAATGGCACGAGCTGGGCTGCTGCCGATTCAGGATTGGGGTATTCCAACGTATTGTCTTTTGCGGTCGACGGTACAGATCTCTTTGCCGGAACTCCGGGTGACGGTGTTTTTCGTTCCAGTGATAACGGTGCCGGTTGGAGTGCAGCCAGTTCGGGGCTGACAAACACATTTGT
>JAKASW010000346.1 GCA_021818875.1 Bacteroidota bacterium | reverse complement strand
GGCTCTCTTGCCGGACTTTCACCCTGGAGGATCTTGACCACTTCCCGACTTGCGACGACGCTCTTGTCGTTTATGCGTATGTATACTTTTGAGTCTTTGGAAAGATAGTCCTTATAATCCTGGAGCCTGTGAGGTTTTGTCTCACTCTCCTTGACGATCGCGACGACCACATCTTTCCTGTTGAGCTCTATCACCTGCACTATCGGCTCTATCGGTGGCTCGCAATACTCATGAGCCGCCTCGTATAGCAGGTCCATTTCGGATTTTTCGCTTTCCACTCCGCAGATGGTACCGTCGTCGTCAACGCCGAAGAGGATCATACCGCCCTTGGTGTTTGCGAAAGCAATGAGCTCTTTGGCAATTTTCTCGATCGAGCTGAATTGCCGTTTGAATTCTATTTTGAAATTCTCGCCCTCGGAAATGAGAGCCTTAAGCTCGGAAACGTCCATTTTCAGGAATTCTCAGTTCTAAATTTCGAATTTCGAATAAGATCGCTAACCCAGTTGATATTAATTAAACATTTAAAATTCATAATTCCCCCAGGGGATCCTTCGGACAAGATTTCAGTCACCACCCTCTTGCCCCCATCCGGACCAGAATGATATTCGTTCTGTAAGAGACAAACCGCGATCCCGACAGCGGAATAAATCCCAGCGGATCAGGTATGATGGCAGCGAGTCTCGCCGCTTGATCGCGAGTCAACTGCGACGCCGGCTCTCCGAAATAAACTCTGCTCGCAGCCTGGATCCCGAATATCCCTCGCTCGAACTCTATGTAGTTGAGGTAGAGTTCCATGATCCTGTTCTTGGTTAAATAATGTGTCAGCATAAATGCGGAAAGCATCTCGTTCAACTTCGTCAGCGGGTCGCGACTCGTTGAGAACCAGAGGTTCTTGGCAAGCTGCATCGTGATCGTGCTCGACCCTCTTACGATTTTCTTCGCCCTCCAGTCGGCATCGAACGATTGCTGCACTTCATACCAGTCAACACCATCGTTCTCATAGAAGGTCCCGTCCTCTCCGACGACGACCGCATGTACCATTGCATCCGAAATCCTCGACAAGGGGACAAATGATTGCCGGATCCTGAATGGTCGGTGTTTCGCCTTCGCCTGTGACATCCTCTCCTTCATCAATGCAGTCTGACTTGGATTGTGCGTCCGCAATCCCGCGACGGTCCAGGGGAAAGGAAGCGCTGCTATCTCAATCGCGACAAAGAGAATGACTAATCCGAGGACGACCTTTACCGCAGTGACTCTTTTCCTCTTAGGCCTGCCTCGTTCTTTCATTTGCCCGATTCACCGCGAGGGTGGGCATCGAGGTAACTTTGCAGTATCAGTTGCGAGGCCATCCTGTCAAGATTGCCTTTCTTCTGTCTTTCCTTTTTCTTGATTCCCAGCTCAATCTGTGTCTGCTGTGCCATGGTTGTAGTAAACCTTTCATCCCATTCGACGACCTCAATTGAATCCAAATGCTCCCGGCTCAATTTCTGCCTGAGCCTCGCGGCGAACTCAGAAGCTTCGACGGCTGAACTCCCTTCCAAGCCACTCAACTTCAGCGGCTTTCCCACAACGATTGCCTTTACAGACATCTTCCTGACAAGATCGATGACTCTTCCCGGCAAGCTGGAATCATTCTGAAGCGTTTCGATTCCTTGCGCAATGATACCCATAGGGTCACTCATTGCTATTCCTACTCTCCGCCGGCCGTAGTCTATGCCGAGGACGCGTCTGCCTTCAAACATTCAACCCTTTTCCCGAAGTCTCAGTTGAAATTCTGTCGACTCGTGTGACGCCTTCCACCTTCTTAAGCTTATCGATAAGCTGTTCGAGATGTTCCCTGTCTCTCACATAGATTATGATCTGACCCTCGAAGATTGTGTTGCGCACTTCGGCCGTGACGCTGCGTATACTCGTATTCTGAAAATTGGAAATGGAGTGAGTGACTTCCGTCAGGATTCCAGGTCGATCGAGACCGGAGACAGAGACACCCGCGACAAATAGTCCGCTGCTCTCGCCGGGCCACGAAGCATCGACAATTCTTTCCTTCGAAGAAGCTGCCATTCTTTCTACGTTGGGACAGTTCCGCCGGTGAATTTTTATGCCTTCACCTGTTGTCACAAAGCCTACGATCTCGTCACCGGGTATCGGATTGCAGCACTTTGCGTAAGAAATCTTCCAATCTGTTCGTGAGCCATCGACCACGACGCCCTCGGAAGCTTTCCTCGCAATCTCGACAAAAGTATGGACAGGCTTGCCGGGTTCCTGAGTCTCTTTTTGAAGTTTCTGCTCATTGAACCGGTTGATAGTCTTGTCGGGGTCCACGTCGCCTTCCGAAATCGCGACGAAAAACTTCTGCGGGTTGTCGAACCTCAGATCGTGGATCAATTTCGCAAATTCGTCTTCGGAAAGTGAAAGCTTGTGTTTCCTTACTCGCTTTGCCCAGGTCTCTTCTCCCTCGGCAGCTTTCTTACGGGCTTCTTCGTTGAGCCATCGCCTGATGTGGGCCTTTGCTTTCCGCGAAACAACAAACTTCTCCCAATCCGGATTCACATTCTGGCTGGTAGATGTAATGATCTCGATCTGGTCGCCGCTATTCAGTTTCGTATTGAGAGGAACTATCCTCCCGTTCACTTTCGCTCCGACACAATGCGTACCGATCTGCGAATGTATCTCGAAAGCAAAATCCACAGGCGTTGCACCGCGAGGGAGAATTTGCAGCTCACCCTTCGGAGTGAAGACGTATATCTCATCCTGGTACAGGTCCAGCTTGAAGCCCTCGAGGAAACTGCTCGCGGTTTCTTCGAGGGCAGAAGGCTGTTCAAGGATCTCTCTCACCCATGAAATCCATTCCTCCAAATCCTTGTCTGACTCATTCACCCCTTCCTTGTATTTCCAGTGGGCGGCGACACCGCGCTCGGCAACTTCGTCCATCTGCTTTGTTCGAATTTGAACCTCGACCATCTTTCCTTCCGGGCCGACAACTGTCGTGTGGATCGACTGGTAGCCGTTTTTCTTGGGAACCGAGATATAGTCTTTGAACCGCTCGGGGACCGGCGTATAGATCTCAGAGACGATACCGTAAACCGAGAAACATTCATTTTTGTCTGCGGTATCCAATATTACCCGCACTGCGAAGAGGTCGTAAATTTCTTCGATTGGTTTTTCTCTCTTAACCATCTTATTGTAGATGCTGTAAAGATGTTTCGGACGACCGGTAATCTCAAATTTCTGATCGTCTTCGGAAAGACGCTTCCTTATTGGCTGGATAAATTTCCTTATATATGCTTCTCGCTCTTTTCGTTTTGCATTCAGTTTTCTCGATATGTATTCATAGTCGGCTGGGTTCAGGTGCTTGAAGGCGAGGTCCTCGAACTCCCATTTAACCTTTGCAAGGCCGAAGCGATGTGCAAGAGGAGCGTAAATCTCCAGTGTCTCTCTCGCAATTCTCTCCTGCTTCTCAGGTGGAAGGAAAGCGAGCGTCCTCATGTTGTGAAGACGGTCCGCAAATTTCACAAGTATAACCCTGACGTCCTTGGCCATTGAGAGAAGCATTTTGCGGTAGTTTTCGGCGCGAGATATATCATGGCTCTCCACTGCACCCGATATCTTTGTGACCCCGTCAACGATGTCGGCAATTTCATTTCCAAAATCTGACCGGATGGCTTTCAGGTCAAAGGTAGTATCTTCGACTACATCATGTAGAAGGGCTGCGGCGACCGAAACGTCGTCGAGCGGAATTTCTTTGGCTATGACAAGCGCGACTTCATATGGATGGGAGAAATATGGTTCGCCGGACGCACGAGGCTTGCCCTTTACATGCGCATTCCAACTGAACTCGAATGCTCTGCGTATGAGGCTTTCGTCCAGATTATGAAGATTCCCCCTGCAGACTTCAAGGAGTCGGTTCAGCTTTTCTACGCTCTTTACATCTGCCAAGTATGACACTTCAGATTTTCCTTACAAAACCAATCGCACATCCTGAGAGTATTAACGACCTGTTCTCAATTCAATTTATAGTTATCG
>JAKASW010000027.1 GCA_021818875.1 Bacteroidota bacterium | reverse complement strand
CTGGGATGATCCCAGTACTTCAAAACAATTCATATCAGAAAACGGTTGCTACAAGTGTCACTCTAACGCCAGGCTTTTTGACGGCGTGAAAGCGGAAAATGGTACATCTCTTACATCGCTTGTCGAGCAATACCAACACAGCATCCATGCAGAATCGCTTAAGAAGGACGGAAAAGGTGCAACCTGTGTAGATTGCCATGGCTCACACACGATACTGCCGGCAAGCGATCCATCCTCTCCTGTAAACAGGGCCAATATTGTAGCAACATGCGGTAAATGTCATTCTAAAGTTGAGAGACATTATCTGAATTCATCTCACGGACTGGCTTACAAGGAAGGAATCGCAGTAGCACCTGTCTGCACCGATTGCCATAAAGAACACAGTATCACGTCGATCAGCAGCCCTGAATCTCCCGTGCGCAGACAAAATGAGCCGGAGACTTGTCTGAAGTGTCACCTGGAAAATAAGGAAGTACTCAAGTTGGTGGGAGTCTCGCCGGCTTTCTTGCAGAGCATTGAATACAGTGTGCATCTGGTTGCGCTTGCAAAAGGAGACCTCAAGGCGGCGACATGCAGCGATTGTCACGGCAACCATGACATGCTTCCCCCCGGGAACCCCGCTTCAAAAGTCTTTCGCAACAATATTCCCAACACGTGCGGCCAGCCAGGATGCCATACCAATATCAAAAAGCGGTACTTCGATGGGATTCACGGCCAGTCATTACTGGATGGCAACAGCAATGCTCCTGTTTGTACGGATTGTCACGGCGACCATCAGATACTCGCTCCGAATAATCCACATTCCACTGTGTCGAGCGGCAACATTGTGCAGGTGTGCTCCCGCTGCCATGCTTCTGTCAAGCTTTCAGAGCGCTACGGCCTCCCGGCCCACGCCGTGGGCAGCTATCTCGATAGCTATCACGGACTTGCTACACAAGGTGGAATGACCACCGCCGCCAACTGCGCAAGCTGCCACGGTGCCCATGACATACTTCCTTCGTCTAATCCGCAATCGTCTATAAACAAAGCGAATCTTCAAAAGACATGTGGCAAATGTCATACGGATGCCTCTGCACGGTTTGCCGCTACCCCGGTCCATGTTTTGCCCGGGCTGGAAGGGGAGCCGCCGCTCCTTTACTGGCTGTCCGAGATTTACATTTTCCTGATCATTGGAACCATCGGGTTGATGTTTTTGCATAATGTGATAGACTTTGTCAGGAGGTCGCGCAGGAAACTGGCGCGGCGGAGAGCCGGAGTTTATCCTTCCGGACAAAGTGCGAAGCTTTATGTCCGAATGACCGGGAATGAGAGGATTCAACATGTACTGTTGCTGTTGAGCTTTCTCACCCTGGTGCTTACCGGCTTCATGTTGAAGTTCCCTGACACGTGGTGGGTGAAAGGTATAAGGGATGTGGTAGGGAGTGATTTTGTGAATCTGCGCGGACTCGTACACAGGGTGGCCGGTGTTGTCATGATAGTTGACAGCATCTATCACATGTACTACCTGATCTTCACCGAACGGGGGCGCCAGTTCTTCAAAGACATGATCCCGAAGATCCAAGATTTGAAGGACGTGATCACGGGTCTGAAATACAATCTAGGCTTCAGCCACGAGGGACCTAAGTTCGACCGGTTCAGCTATATCGAAAAGGCCGAGTATTGGGCGTTGATATGGGGAACGGTGGTTATGTCCTTGACCGGCTTGATGCTGTGGTTTCACACTTTCTCGGCCTCGATCGTGGGAGGGCTCGGGTTGGACGCTGCTACACTCATCCACTATTACGAGGCCGTCCTTGCCAGCCTTGCGATACTAGTGTGGCATTTCTATTCCGTGATATTCAGTCCGGATGTTTATCCTCTGAATGTAGCGTGCATCAAAGGCACGTTGACTGAGGAGGAAATGGAAGAAGAACATCCCCTCGAACTCGAGAGGCTCAAAGAAAAGGATGAAGACAAGATAGTGGTACAAAACGGAGGAGAGAACCAAAAAGAAGATTTGAAAGGGAAACCATGAACGATAAGATACAGAGGTTTTCTCGGAGCTGGCGCATTCAGCACCTCCTCCTCATGGTTAGTGTTCTGCTCCTGATGATGTCAGGTTTCTCCATGAAATATTCAGAAACCCTTTGGGGAAAGATCCTGATTTTCCTGGAAGGAGGTTTCCAGGCCAGGGGTGCGTTGCATCGGCTGTCGGCAGTTCTCCTTTTTATCACCGCCATTTACCATTTGGTCTACATTTCCTTCACCAGGGAAGGAAAACGAGAGTTCAAGAGCCTTCTGCCGACCAAGAAGGATTTCAGTGACTTAAAGAACAGCATCCTATATGACCTGTTGAAACGAGCAGAGAAGCCCGCTTTCGGAAGGTACTCCTATCGCGAGAAGGTCCAGTATTGGGCTTTCTTCGTTTTCATTGTGCTCATGTTCGTGTCGGGCCTGGTCATGTGGTTCCATGATTTCTTCTTTGCTTTCTTTCCAAAATGGGCTTTCGACGTCACCTTCGCACTTCATGGTGGCACGGCCACACTTATTATTCTCTTCCTGGTATTGTGGCACATGTATGTTGTCCACCTTTCCCCTGCAAACTTCCCGGGGAACTCATCCTTCTGGCACGGCGACGTATCAGAAAAATGGCTGAAGGAGAATCACCTGCTGGAGTATAAGTCGATGACGGGAGATTCAAAGACAAAACAGCCGGAGGAAAAGGAGGATTAACATGACGGCATTATTGACTATCCTCCTTGCTTTGTTCCAGCTCGGGCCATCCTCTCAGAACGCACGTTGTTTTCTTTGCCACGGTAAAAAAGACTTTGGTGTTGTGGAAAATGGGAAGTTCCAATCTCTTTATGTTTCCCCGAAACAATTTGAAGCTTCGATTCATGGTAAGTTTACTTGTGTCCAATGCCATACCGATGTTAAAGTCATCCCACATTTCATCAGGCCTGAGAAGATAAGCTGCCTGCAGTGCCACTTCGAAGGAAACACTGTCGGGGCGCCTGTGAAATACCTGCCCGAGATGTACAAGTACAGCGTGCATGCAAAAGCTTCGGCTGCGGGGAACCCCAACGCACCCACTTGTGAGACGTGCCATACGACTCACTATGTGAGAAGCCCAAAAGACACGTCTTCCGGAACATATCGGAAGAACATCCCTCAGCTCTGCGGGTCGTGCCACAAGAAAGAGTTCGAGGCTTACAGCAAGTCTATCCATTACAGGGCGCTGGAAAACGGAATGCTTGGCGCAGCAGTCTGCACGGATTGCCACCAGGAACACGACGTGCTTCCGCCGAGCGATCCGAGGTCGGCGCTAAGTGCCGAAGGAGTGGTCCGCACCTGCACTAAGTGCCATGCCGACACTTTGCTGATGGAAAAGGCGGACGTGCCTGTTCAGCAGCCGGAAGCGTACAGCGAGAGCTTCCACGGGATAGCTCTTGAAAACGGGATGGTGAGAGCGGCGAATTGTACATCGTGTCACGGCCACCACGATATACTTCCGGCAAGCGACCCGAATTCCCCCATCAATCCGAAGAATCTTCCGAAGACGTGCGGCAAGTGTCACCCGCATGCAGATAAGAACGTCGCAGATGGGAAGGTCCACATTATACCGAGCGAGAGAAGCGCGGGCATTGTGTTCTTTGTCTACACTTTCTTCAAGTGGTTCACTCTTGCCGTGCTGATCTTCCTTTTTGCACACATAGCGCTCGATCTTTCCGGATTCATAAGACGAAAGTACTCCAGGCATGAGTGACTCAAACGGAAAGATAGTCGACACCGCCGACAAGATGATCGGTCAAGTTCTAAAAGAAGAGAAGGTCGAGCTCGACGAGGAATTTAAATCCGCGCTCAAAGATGAGCTCGTCGAGAAGATAAGGCGGCATGTTGAAGACAAGCGGAGGGAAGAAGAAGAAAGAATCAGGAAGGAAGAGAAATCCAGGAAAGAGTATTTCCTCCGGTTCGGATTAAACTTCAGACTTCAGCATTTGACGCTCGCCATTGGAGTAATTATACTGATCGTCACCGGCCTTCCGATAAAGTTCCACGATACGCTGGTTGCAAAGATATTTTTCGAGATGATAGGCGGGATAGGAGTTTCCAGGTTTCTGCATAGGCTGGGAGCGACGCTTCTGATTATCGTTTCCATCTGGCACGTATTGTTCATCACTACGACAAAGACAGGAAGAAACGATTTCAGGCAACTGCTGCCGACACCAAAGGACTTGAAGGATTTCATCCAGAATATCAAGTACTTGTTGGGCATGTCGAAACAAAAGCCAAGGTACGGGAGATTCTCCTATATTGAGAAATTCGACTACTGGGCGGTCTATTGGGGAATGGTGATAATGATTTGTTCCGGCTTGATCCTTTGGTTCAACAACTTCTTTCTAGGAATCGTCCCGAAATTCGTATTCGACATTGCTACCGAGGTCCATTCCGACGAAGCGATGCTTGCGACGCTCGCAATCGTGGTGTGGCACTGGTACAATGTGCATTTTAATCCCGAAGTTTTCCCTTTCAACCCCACGATATTCACCGGTAAGATTTCAAAAGAGAAGATGCTCAAAGACCATCCTCTTGAATACGAAAAGATGCTTTCCAAATCCGAGCCGAAACAAAAGAAGGATAAGCCGAGATGAAAAAAATCTGGCGTGCGATAGCTATCGCTCTGCCTCTCTTCATCGTATACGGCTTTGTTCTGTTCCTGAGGGCATCCGACGACCCGAAGTTTTGCGCTTCGTGCCACTATATGCAGCAGTACTACAACAACTGGTTGACGTCGTCCCACAATCAGGTGGCGTGTGGAAAATGTCACTACGCACCTGGCGTTGGGAATTACCTGCAAGGGAAATTAAGATTGGCATCTGAGATCCTCCGGTACTACATCGGTGCCTATTCTCCCGAGGTCACATCAAAGATAAATGACGGCGCTTGCCTTCAGTGCCACAAGACGAAAGATTTCTACAAGACGGTCAAATTTGACCATGGCAGGATCGAGTTCAATCACAGGGTCCACCTATCGAAAACCGACGTCAATTTCTCCTTCAAGTGCCAGACGTGCCATTCCGAATTAGTGCAGGGACAGCATGGAGGGGTATCGACCCAGATCTGCATCCTGTGCCACTTTATGGGGTCGGACATGCGCGGCGGACCCGTCGGCGGCTGCAATACATGTCACGGAGCACCGAAGAATGATATCTACGTATGGGACACGCCATTCAATCATTCGGAATACCTGAAGAGCGGGGTCAATTGTCAGACCTGTCACCTCCATGTGACTGCCGGTACGGGCAGCGTTACCAGGGAAAAATGCCTGGAGTGCCATGTGTCGGTGGCCGACACATTCCCGGATAGCAAGACGATCCATGATGAGCACGTCGTAAAGGAAAGCATCAAGTGTTTCACGTGTCATGGGCAGATAAGACACGGAAAGATCCAGATGTATGATGTTTTCTCCCCCGATTGCCAGCAATGTCATGGGAACCGGCACAGTGTTCAGGAGAAGGTCTTTTCGGGTTCCGGTGGGACAAATGTCCCGGTTATTCCGGATCCGATGTTCTTGTCCGATGTGACATGTGAAGGATGCCACAGTTCGATGCCTGGAGGAAATGGCGTTGCCGGAGTGCACGGAATTTCATCGAGGATAGCAGGGGCCGGGAGTGTGGCACCTTTCTCGACTTGTAGTCTGTGCCATGATAGAAGATATGATACCCTGGTGACCATGTGGCAGGAAAATGTAAAGACGCGGATTCGCAACATCGAGCTGGCGCGGGCGAAGGAATACCTGCTTACAGGAAAGAAGCCTTCCCCGGACAAGAACCTGGATCTCGTCATAAGAGATGGGAGCCTCGGAGCTCATAACAATCGATATGTAAATTTGGTTTTGGATCAATCCGGGAAGGGGCTCAAAGTGGGTTACAGAAAGCCGGGCGTCGAATTTCTGTACGAAAGAAATTCCGAATGCTTGAGTTGTCATTTCGGAATAGAGAACGTCAGCGTCAACGTGAACGGTGAGACTTTTCCACACGGCCCCCATTTGTTCACCAAAAAGTGCACAGACTGTCATGAGAACGTCGGACCAACCTCCTCAATTCATGGAAGGCTGACGGCCGCCGCCCAATCCTGTACGAATTGCCATCATCAGAGTAAGAATCAAAAGTGCGAAACATGCCACAGTTTGCAGACAGGCTTTTATAATGGGACATTTCTCGCCACTTCACCTGATACAATGTCGGCATCGGGAATAGCTTGCTCGGATTGTCATCTTGCCGAAGGGAATTACCCGGCCATACCGACAGCGCAGGTTTGCTCCACCTGCCACGATGCAAAGGCGGCGAAAGAGTATGATGATGTCAAGTCACAAGTCGAAGGTTCGATCGCTCAATGGAATCGAATTTTTCCGGAAATGGTCGCATATTATGAATCGACACAGCTGAAAGGAGGGCTTGACACTCTTAGATCAATTGAGACAGTCTTAGACAATTTCCAAAAGGAAGGGTCGATGGGGGCCCACAACCTTATATTCACACAAAACCTCGTCAAAAGGATCTCTAATTTCGTCGAGGGCTTCAAAGACACTCCCGGTACGACCACGAAGATGATGCAGTTGTCTCAGAGGAACATGCCCTAGGTTGACAATGGATAAGTCATCAGCTTAATCAGGAGAAAGCGAGATGAAAAGGAAAAGCGAGGTAAATGGCGAATTGAAGACACAATTTGAATCCATCATAAGAACGAGGATAAGCTCGGTACTTGAAATAATGTACGATCGACCGGACGAACTTGTTGACCTGGAAAGCGGGGAGAAGTATATCTGCAGTACATGCGATCTCGAATACAAACGATGTGCGGTGGAACCCGACTACAGGTGCGAGATGGCACGCAAGCACGAGACCGAGCTCAAGGAGCTTGAACTTGCCATGAGCAGGCTGAAGTACGGCACATTCGGATACTGCGAAGGCTGTTCGCGATTCATCGGAATAGCACAACTGGAAAAGTCTCCGACGCGGACATTCTGCGACGAATGTGCAAAGGCAAATTGAATGACACTGAGTACGGAACAGAACTACAAAGCTAACAAAAACATGAAACAACTGGAGGTAATGCAATGAAAAACGTAACGCTGATAATTATGGCTCTTGCCATGATGTCCGCTGTTTCTATGGCTGCCCCGCCGGCTCACAAGTACGTCGGTGCGGAAGTCTGTGGCATGTGCCATAGGACTCCCAAGAGCGGCGAGCAATTCCAGAAATGGCAGGCGAGTAAACACTCACAGGCGATGAAGGTGCTGAGTTCTCCTGAGGCACTCAAGATCGCGAAGGAGAAAGGAATCAAAGGAAGCCCTGACCAAGCGCCCGAATGTCTGCAATGTCACCAAACCGCTTATGGCGTAGTGGCATCGCTGCTCGGTCCCAGATTCAACAAGGATGACGGCGTACAATGCGAGACGTGCCATGGACCCGGAGGCGACTACATGAAGATGAACATCATGAAGAATGAAAAAGAGGCAGTCGCAAACGGACTCGTCCTTCTTTCCGTCAAAGACGGATCGGCGGAAAAGCTTTGCGTGACATGCCATAACAAGAAGAGCCCGAACTTCAAGGGATTTGATTTCAAGAAGATGTGGGCCCAGATTGCTCATCCAATTCCAGCACAGTAAGTAACTCGATGTCGCACCGCCGCTCTCGGGACGATGCCTGGAGCGGCGGCTCTTGCTTAAAGGAAGGTGGCTAGTGAAACGTTCGTTGTTAACAGTTCTTTTATTTCTTTTCCCCCTTAGTGGCGGTGTGTATGCTCAATTGGTAACGGGTAGATTTATGACGAGCTTCTATTCTTATCAGCAGTACGACACCTCGAATGCTGCTAAGATGAACTTGCTTGGATACGAAGCGATGCAGCTGAATTTCGGTGCAGGAAACTACCAGTTGCATACCTACATCCTTGCCACAAACGATTTTCTAACGAAACTTCCGGAAGACCCTCTGCTTCGCGCGGGCAATTTCTACTTCGAGGCCCGCAACATCGGCAAAGTATTAGATCTAAGACTGGGACGACAGCCGATATTCAGCCAAGTTGGCGTCTCCTCGTTCGACGGGTTGAGCGCAAAGGCGAATATACTCGACGACAAAGTGAGTGTACTTGCTTTCGGCGGCGCTCTTCCACCTGTCGACGAAAGATTCGAGCTCAATTCGGATCTTAAAGGGAACGCGCTATACGGCGGTGAAGCATATTACTCCCCGATTTACAATTTGAAAATCGGTGGTGCATATATCGACAAACTCTTTAAACCGCCCGGCTACTACACATACAGGCTGACCGATATTCACTCAACGCCGAGCTTCGGAGACAGTATTTACATCGATCCGTCTGCCCAAGCGACTCAGTACGTGTCAGGTAACGTACTCTATTACAATAACAAAGTATCAGGCTACCTCAGGATCGATTACGATCTCAACTTCTACGATTTCGACAGAACCGAATTCTCATTCCGATATTCACCGATTACCTCTCTGTCTGCTGAAGTGGAGTACTACCACCGGGAAGAAAGACTTCCGTTCAACTCGATCTTTTCCGTCTTCGACCATAGCGGCACCGACGAATACGACTTCAGCTTGAACTATCTTTTCACGAGACACATTAATGCCTTCGGCACTTTCAGCAAAGTCTATTATTCTGGTGCCAACTCGACTCAATTCTCAATCGGAACAAACATATATTTGTTCTCATTGACCTATTCACACAACGACGGCTTTGCGGGAAATCTTAACGGGGTCAACGCCCAATTCATGTATCCTTTCTTTCAACGAAAGCTTTACGTCATCGCCTCCGTTTCCGCCACTAATTACAAATTGCTCGACCAGACTTCATCTCCGGCGAGCCAACTCTACAGCGGCTCTCTCGGAGTGACCTACAGACCGATAGACCTCTTCTCCGTCAATCTTCAAGGCCAATATTATCAAGACCCGATATACAAGAACGATTTCAGGGGATACCTGCAGGTGAACTACTATTTCTTCAAGACATTTGGCGCAAACTGATGGAGACGCAGATGAAAAAGCTACAGTTTTTTAGAATAGTCTTTCTCGCCGCGCTTCTATCATTGCCAAGTGCTTATGCGGCGAAGAAAACACAGAAAGTGACTAACGAGGACTTGATCAAGTTCTCACATAAGCTGCATCTAGTTGATGTCGGCGCCGGATGCACAGACTGCCACACCAGTGCGGCCACCGCTACGACTATAAATGAGACTCTCTTGCCAACTATGCAGACGTGTTTTACGTGTCACGACCCTTCAACCAAGTGCACGGTTTGCCACACATCGCCCGACTCGACGACTTATCGAGATTTAGTACTCACTTCGAGTCCTGTATTCTTCAATCACAAGGAACATGCAGGGACATTGAAAGTGAAATGCGAGACCTGCCACCAGGGGTTGGACAAAGTTACATACGCCGAGTTGGCTCCGAACGGCGGGCTTCCCAAAATGGACGTTTGCATGACATGTCACGGACAGGCAGAAACGAATTTCAGGATTCCGAGACAGGATACAGCGCTCGCGAAGGTCGACACCATCGTGGCAGCCGCTCCCGCCGGTTGCGATGTATGCCACAGGGATTTGGCCGATCTGGTGCCGGTCTCGCACAGGGATCCTAATTTCATGACTCGACATGGAGAGTTTGTGAACGCTCTCGGTCCCCAAAACACCTGCAAGTCGTGTCATACAACGGCATCATGCCAGGAATGCCACGATGCCTCTAACCTCGCGAAAGATATCACTCCTGGTCAGCCATACGTGCCGGCAACGCCTTCGCTATCACCAATCATTACACACAAGACTCTGACAATCCAAAGAGTACATCCTTCCGGATGGAGATTCACTCACGGGATTCAGGCTGAAGGAAGAGAAAGCGATTGCTACACCTGCCATGATGAGAGAACGTTTTGTGTGCAGTGCCACAATTCCGAAGCTAACGGCCCGCGAATCGAACCGATATGGCATTTGGGGGGTGACTTTGTTACATCGGGGGTGGGCACGAATGGCGGGCGCCATGCCATATATGCGAGAAGGGATATAGAAAGCTGCGCGAGCTGTCATGATGTTGAGGGTGCCGACCCGGTATGCATCACCTGCCACTCTGACCCCACCGGAATCCGGGGGACCGATCCGAACCCGCATGCGCCGTTCTTCATGCACGATGTCGATGGAAGCTGGCACACTGATCCGGGTGCCGTTTGTTACACATGCCACACTGACCCGAATGCACATCCTGGCGGAAGGCCTGGTGTCGGATTCTGTGGTTATTGTCACGGCAGCAATCCTGGGAGATGAACATGAAAAAGATTTCAGAAATCAGATTTAATCTATCAACTATCATCTTAGTCGTCTTGGCAGGATTCCTGTTCAATTCGTGCAGTAAGCTTCAAAACAATGTGCTTGCACCGGTGACTTATCAGGTAGGCTTTCATCCTTCTGGATGGGCTACAGTGAATTCCGAGAACTTCCACGGTACATATATCAAAGATTCGTTAGACTACAACCTGAGTTCTTGCGCAACGTGCCACGCCGCGGATTTCAAAGGCGGCACTACAGGCGTTTCATGCTACACATGTCACAAGGGACCGCAAGGTCCGGAATCCTGCAACACATGTCATGGCAGTGCCGCGAACCCTGCTCCGCCGGTCGATCTTGAAGGAGACACAAGTACTTCGTCACCGGGAGTCGGAGCGCACCAGGCTCACCTTCTCGGAAGCAATCTGGCATCTGCGGTAAGCTGCGGTTCATGTCATCTTGTTCCACAAGTCGCTGCGCGCGGAGTACATCCAACAGGTACACGCAAAGCCACGATAGATTTTTCCGGGGTTGCTCTAACCATGACCAACACGCAGGGGAGCCGTTATTACGATAGCACCGCTGCAACGATAACACCCAATCCGAAGTTCGATCCGCAAACGCTGAAGTGTTCCAACACGTACTGCCACGGAGATTTTGTCGGCGGGAACAATTTCTCGCCATCCTGGACCGGTGGTGCGAGCCAGGCAACATGCGGAACGTGCCACGGCATTCCACCCAACACGCCGATCCATCAAGGTCAGACGCTACAGACCTGCTACTTCTGCCACTCTCCAATGATCGGACCGGATGGAACGATCCAGGATAGCACGCTGCACGTCACCGGGAAATTAGTCCTTTATGGGAAGCAAGTGAGCGCCTGGTAAAAGCCGACCAGGCTCCGGTTTTCAACCGACGGTATTGGAGAAGAAAAATCAATGAGGCTGATCTTCTTTCAAGGGAGATCAGCCTTTCTGTTTTGAGAGATCTGAAGTCAAAAATAGCGTACGGATAAAACGCGTCAAAGCAGACTTAGCCGTGAACGGTCGACCGAGCTCACGTCGAGGTCTCAGTCGAACGACTCTCACCGATCTCTTAGGAAATATCACGTCCGTGATCATCCTCCCTTTTTCACCATAAATGCGTGTGCTATCTTTTTTATCCCGATGATTTACTTTGCAAAAGACCGAAGCAACTAAGTAACTTACAATCTCAATTTCACAAAAGTTCATGGAATGAAAGGTATCGATTTAAAGTTTTGAGATTACTTGAGGACTTGAAGGGCTGGCTAATCGACCTCGATGGGACGCTGGTGGCAGGTGATGCATTGCTACCGGGTGCGGTCGACTTCATTCAAGCCCTGCGAGACAACCGGCGAAATTTCCGATTCGTCTCAAACACTACCACAACTTCCAGGCGTATGATTTCCGAAAAACTGCAGCGATTGGGAATCGAAGCTCGAGCAAATGAAATCTTCACCGCTGCGTCTGCTGCCGCACAACTGCTTCGGAGTTTCGAGGGAGTAAAATGCAGCTTTGTCGTGTCTCCGGAGTTGATGGAAGAATTCGAAGGCATAGAAGTATCGGAACGCAACCCCGACTACGTCCTCATCGGGGATGTCGGCTCGCGGATGAATTACGAATTATTGAACAAAGCGTTCAAGCTGGTTATGGGAGGTGCGGACTTAATCGCGTTACGTAAGAACAGGTACTTCCGTGATGCCGAAGGGCTGCAGATTGATTCGGGAGCGTTTGTGACAGCTCTCGAATATTCTTCCGGCAAACAGGCAAGAATCATCGGCAAACCTTCAAGACAGTTTTACAATTTAGCTGTCCATGATATAAGAGTTGAAGCCGGTGAACGCTGGCTCTCGGGAGAATTTGCCATGGTCGGAGACAACATCGAGTCCGACATCAGAGGAGCAATGGACGCGGGACTGGCGGGAATTCTCGTTAAGACGGGTAGACACAATGACTCATACGGGGAGCACTACGGGATAGTTCCTGATTTCACCTTCGAATCGATTGAAGACCTTCTCAAACAATTAGATCTCTAAATTGTTATTGCCGCCGATGCAGCGAACACCTGCGAGGCACCATGATGCTTTAAGGTGAGAGCGCACTCTTTGATGGTTGAGCCAGTAGTAACGACATCGTCTATCAGTAGAATTCGCAAGCCCTTCACTTTTTCCAGGAAACGCTGGTCAACCGCAAATGCACCCTGGATATTCTGTTTTCGTCCTTCGGCATCGAACATGGTTTGAGTTTGGGTTTGCCGCGTTCTCCTCAGAAGATCCGGATGATGGGTTATGTTCAGGTGTCGTCCGATGCTCCGCGCGATAAGATCACTCTGATTATATCCCCGCTCACGTTGCCTGACGGGATGAAGAGGGACAGGAGTGACTATGTCACACGTGGATAGCTTTTCATCGTCAACGATTTCTCTGGAGATGTACAGTCCGAATTTTTCAGCAATCGACTCGGCTCCCTCATATTTCAGAAGGTGAACGGCCAGCCTCACGCGCGGGTCCTGCTCAAACAGAAAAACGGAATCGACCCGGTCCACGGCTTCATCGGCGAGGAACTTGGACTCGATTGCCTGGATAACCGTTTCAGTCCGCACTACCCTTTCAAAGCTGTTCCAGCACCGTGAGCACACGTAAGATTCTTCTCGCGACAAAGTGCCGGTGCAGGTGGAGCAGGTCGGCGGGTAGACAAAATCCGCAATTGCCCCGGCAATCTCTGAAAGTGCGTCTGATGCGGTCATGCTCGCCCAGAAAGCCTATGGAGCTCGTCTCTCAGCTCGGCGGCTTTTTCGAAGTCCAAATCTTTAGCTGCCTGGTACATTTCTTTTGTTAGCCGGTCAATCAAATCCGCCTTCTGTTGCTCGGACAAATATTTCTCCGGCTTCTCAGCGACACTCGCCTGTTGGAGTCGTCTGGTTTTTTCTTCACCCTCGGCCCTCACGTCTGCAATGGCCGTCGACGCCATAATCTCTTCTCTTGTTTTCGTAATCGATTTCGGCTTGATGCCGTGTTCCACGTTGTAATCGGACTGAATCCTCCGCCTGCGGTCCGTCTCGTCCATCATTCGCCTCATACTCTTCGTAATCGTATCGGCGTACAAAATCACTTTGCTCCCGATGTTCCTGGCTGCTCTGCCGGCCGTCTGAATCAACGACTTCTCCGACCTGAGGAAACCCTCTTTGTCCGCATCAAGTATCGCGACGAGAGACACTTCCGGCAGATCGAGACCTTCACGAAGTAAGTTGACTCCAACAAGCACATCAAACTCACCGAGTCTGAGGTCACGGAGTATCGAGACACGTTCAAGTGAATCGATATCCGAATGAATATATTTCACACGGATGTTGAGGTTCCGCAGATACTCCGTCAGGTCTTCGGCCATTCGTTTGGTCAGGGTCGTTACAAGCGTTCGTTCTTTTGCTTTCACCCGTTCGCGAATTTCGTGGATCAGGTCGTCCATCTGGTTTTTGACGGGCCTCACTTCAACTTCCGGATCGACGATGCCTGTGGGTCGGATCACCTGTTCCACTATGACGCCTCCGCTCTTTTCGAGCTCATACGCTGCCGGCGTCGCGCTGACGAATATAATCTCGTTGATCATCGACTCGAACTCGTCGAACTTGAGCGGCCGGTTATCGAGGGCCGACGGCAGCCTGAACCCGTATTCGACAAGCGTCGTTTTGCGAGCGCGGTCGCCGTTGTACATGGCTCGAAGCTGCGGGATCGTCTGATGTGACTCGTCGATGAACATCAGAAAATCTTGCGGAAAATAATCAAGCAGAACGTACGGACGCTGGCCAGCCTCACGGTTGGTGATGTGTCGGGAATAATTCTCGATGCCGTTGCAGTAACCGACTTCCCGCATCATCTCGATGTCGAACCTGGTCCGCTGCTCAAGACGCTGAGCTTCCAGGTATTTCCCGTACGCGCGAAGATCGGTAAGCCGACCGACAAGTTCATTTTCAATCGACACTATGGCACGCTCAAGGTTCTCTTCACTTGTCACAAAATGCCGGGCCGGGTAGACAACGGCCTCATCCATTTCCAGCGCTGTCGCACCTGTCAGAGGATCGAAGGTTTTTATCGAGTCGATCTCATCGCCGAAGAATTCGACTCTGACGGCCTCTTCGATCTCGTATGCCGGGAATATTTCGACCACGTCGCCGCGGACACGGAAAGTGCCGCGCAGGAATTCGACGTCATTTCGGGAGTAGAGACTTTTTATCAGCATCTCCTGAAGATGCCGGC
Organism: Bacteroidota bacterium; assembly: GCA_021818875.1. Lineage (GTDB taxonomy): Bacteria > Bacteroidota > Ignavibacteria > Kryptoniales > JAKASW01 > JAKASW01. The sequence continues at coordinate 8,303 of JAKASW010000027.1, read as the reverse complement.
GGCCCATCTTCTGACCCTTAGCAATAACGACCACCTCGTGTTGATAGTCGGCGGGCGAACCGATACCATAAATGCAGGAGACAGAGGCAACGACAATAACGTCCTTACGGCCACTGAGAAGCGAGCTTGTGGCGCGAAGTCTCAGCCTGTCGATCTCATCGTTTATCGAAGAATCTTTCTCGATATACGTATCGGTCTGCGGTATGTAAGCCTCAGGCTGGTAGTAATCATAATATGAAATGAAAAATTCGACGACATTGTCCGGGAAAAGCTGCTTGAATTCGGCGTACAGCTGCGCGGCGAGCGTTTTGTTGTGCGAGATGACAAGAGTCGGCTTGTTGACTCTCTGCATTATCTGCGCCATCGTGTATGTCTTGCCGCTTCCAGTCACACCAAGAAGGGTCTGGAACTTCTGGCCTGATTTCAGCCCGTCAGTCAGCTGCCCGATGGCTTCGGGCTGATCGCCTGCAGGTTTATATCCTGACATGATTTCGAATTTGTTGAGCATGTGAAAGCTTGATTTGTTCAATCAAATCTAATTGGAAAGCAGGAAATAAGAAAAGGCAATAGAGGAGAGTTTAAAGAGGAGGCGAGGCCGGAGAGACCTCGCCTCAAACAAAACGGGAACTACTTCACCAAAAGCATCCGCTTGACTTGCACAAAGTTGCCGGCGGACAACCTGTAGATATACACTCCGCTGGGAACGTTATTCGCGTTCCATGTCACCGAATGATACCCCGCCGTCATATCCTGATCGGCAAGTTGTGCCACTTCTCTTCCAAGGACATCATAAACGACAAGCCTCACTTGTGCATCCTTGGACAAAGCGAAACGTATTTGGGTCGATGGGTTGAATGGATTCGGATAGTTCTGGCTAAGTGAGTTTGTCTTTGGCACCGCCTGCGGGACTGCAGCGTCTGTACCAGGATTGCTGGCGACGGTGTTCCCCGCACCTCCAACTTGTACTGAAATGATATTTGAAGTTGAGTTTTTCCCGAAGGCATCAGTCATGACGCATTTGATTTCGAAATTATATGTGTCGCTCGTGCTTACCTCCGGGCTGTTGGTCCCGATCTCGTACCAGGTATTGCCGGGAGGGATGTTCGGAGACGCGGAGGAGGATGAGGGCACCGCAGTAGTCTCTTCAAGCTTCCACCATTGATAGGAGTATGGCGGTGTACCACCCGTTGCAAGTGCAGCGTATCCACCCGGTTGGTTGGGAGGAAGATAGCTGGGGCCGTTAATTGCTGCTGTTACAGCTGTGCCGGAAAGGTAGTTAATGAGGTTTTGACCTTGCGGTGTTCCCCATCCAGTAGTGAGATCGTAGCCAGTCGATGCAGTGAAGTCAGATCCACTACCAGGCCATTTATTGTTGTTTTGAGAGCCGGCTGGTATGTCATGAAAAACGTAATTATATGATGATGTCTGGCCAACTCTATAAATAGCCGGGTTGATAAAGCCGACGGTGCTCTGGCCATTGTTAGCCGCTTCTTGGTTCACCATGGCAGTGAACCCTGCCCATAATGGTGCAGCAGCGCTTGTACCACCTTGGTTGTATATTGAGGTATTATCGACATATTCGTAAACACTGTCAGCTACAAGAGCTACGTCAGGCACGTTTCGATAACTTGATGATACTTGAGCATTAGATGGATTTGCGTTCTGCTGCCAAGTCGGAATCGAGTAGAGGTTGCTGACTCCGCCAGTGCTACCCTCGAAAGAATATGGATGTGCACCATATGTGCCCGGATTCCACACGACCTCTGATACATAAGAGCCGCCCGGGCCGGTCGTTGTCAATTTAGTTCCTCCGACTGACGTGACATTGGGGTCATCCTCAGGAAATTCAAAATAGGAGTAGACTGTTTCGGAGCCGTTCGTCCATGTGGAGTTAGTAATGGCATCCTCGTCTCCGGAAGCCTGGAAAAACGATTGGCCATCGGCAGCCATCTGGAGAAAACTGTTATCTGCTGTTTGATCCTGGATATCATGCCAATATTGATCATGGAGACCCCACGAACAGCTAAATTGTTTGATATAACTGTCCTGTACCATGGTGTCGAGGATGTCTTCGAAATACTTTTCGAAAACGGCAAGACTTGACCCCGTATCGGGCGCTTCGAAGACAACTATTTTTGACACCCCTGGCGCCATCGCCATTTGCATCTCAATGTCGAGGGTGGTTTCTATCTCATTACCTGTATATGACGGATTTCCGGTCGCCCCATCTATCAGAACATTTTGGAGGGTGACGTTGGGGAGGCCGGTATCGCTCTCATACTGTGTAATGTCTGTTGCAGTATATCCATCAAATTGTAACGACCCGACCGTCTGACCATATCCGTTCAATGACACTCCTGGAGCATAAGCGGCACGAAAGTCTTTCGAGGCATATGCGCCATTCATTGAGCCTGTGGCGTTAGATGGTACCGGATTCGTATTATGGAGAGAGGTGACCTTCAGGTTAGGAACAGCTACTATGTCGTTTCGGAGGCCACTTATGTGAACGATAGGTACAGCTACATCGAGAGTCGGTTCTGAATCAGGTGCGAAGAATGTCCCTTTGCCTATGTGCCGATTATAAATCATCATCCTCACGTGGAACGCTTTTTCGATATGGCCGACCGTTCCGCTTGCATCGATCAACGTCCGATTAGCGTAAGTTCTAATGACGGTAAAACCGTTGGCTTCCAAGTAATTAATTACTGTCTGATAATCCGTCTGCGAGGGACCGAATTCGGACGCAAACTCGGCAGGCTCCAGCCACTGATGGAAATTAGGACTTGTAGGGTTATAGAGCTGTTGTAGGAGACTTGTAAGTGCTGCGCGATTTCGTAGAGACAAGCCAATCCCCAGACTCAGGACTTTTGAGGTATCCAGACGCCCAATCGGGCGAAGTCCCAGCTGCCTGATGTACTGAGGTACGGAACCACGGATAGTCTGCTGTGCTTCAAGAGTAGCGCAAAAGCTTATCTGCACTATGATAAGGGCGAGTAGCCTAAAGAGCCTTTTTAATGTGCGCGTTTTCATGATTACTTCCTTTTAACTTTTGAAAATTGATGAATAGTTTGTTAATTATCTGTGGCAAACAAAAAGGTGCCTCTTCTCTTGTATAGAGAATGTGGTTACTTCTGTGTGTTTGCCTTAACTGCTGTGGGGGCGCTCGAACGCCCCCATGGTTATGTGAACTTAAGCATATCATTCTCCTTTGGGTTTTATTGAGATTTGGTATTTTTTGTTTTGAGAGAATCCGGGCAAGAGAGAAAGCGGATAGCGCCAGACGCCTCCCCCTGAATTGGCAAATAAATACGTGCCATTTGTCCAAAGTCCAGTGGTTGCTCCACCGAATGGAGCTCCATTGGAGATATCTGTCCACGTGCTGCCCAGATCATTTGAAAAAAAGATAGCAGTTTCTGTTCCAACGAAAAGATAAGAACCGTGTGCGCAAATGACACCGACCCCGTGATCAGGCAAGTCGGCATCCGCATGCACCCAAGCTTCGCCGTCATCCGAGGAAACAAAGACGCCTCCGGTGGAAGGTTTCCCGCTCTGGTTGAATGCTGCCGCGAAAATTCTCCCGCCAACCGCGACGAGACCTTGGAACGCATAGCTGGTGAAGTTAACCTTAATCCAGCTATTGCCGTCATCGCCGGAGCGGAAAATGCCGTTTGAATAAGTCGACGCAAAAAGGTATGGACCAAGATTACTTAATCCACTGATTGCATATCCTCGGCGGGTATTTGAGTCATACAAGCCCAGGTTGGCAGCCCCCCAGCTTCTCCCCTCGTTCGCAGAAATGAAAACTCCGTGATCTGTTCCCGCCACGATTTCTTCGCCTAAGACGCAAAAAGAATTGAAGTCTTCTGTGAGATCACTATCACTTTCCGGCCAACTTATGCCATTATCCGACCAACTGATGCCATTGTCTGTGGAGCGGTATAAGGCCCCTCTGTACACATCTCCAATGCCTGCCAGCAAGTACGTCCCATCGTTAATAAACGTTATAGGCGCCGGGAGATAGATACCATTTGTGAGGTATCCATTGTCAAAGTGGTTGTCAACACGAAAGGTGGTATCTAATTCCCAGGTCGCCCCCTCGTCCTTAGAAATGAATATATAGGCTTCTGAGCAGAAATTGCAGTAGGTACTTGTCAGGAGGTTGCCCCCACTTGCATAAAAGTGGTTCACGTTAGTAACTCCGGTGCCTTCAGTCCAGACGGAACCGCCGAAACCCGTCGGGTTATTGTTGCAACCGATGGCCAAGCTCGCACACAAGAATAGGACAAACGGAAATCCGATCTGCTTCATGTTACCCTTCGTTTTCTTACCTGAACTAACCTTAGTAATGAGAAATTCGCATCAACGGATATTTGCTTTTCTGCTGTGGGGGGCGCGGTAACGCTCCCCATAGTTACGTGAACTTCACCATATCATCCTCCTTTGGGTTTCTTTGAGATTTCGTTTTTCGTGTTCTGAGTAAATCCCGGTAAAATGAAAAGCGGATATCGCCAAACTCCCCCCGCGCTGTTTGCAAATAGGTACGTGTCATTAATGTAAAGTGCAGTTGCACCATCACCCTCGATTGGTGACCCGACTGAAATGTTGTTCCAAGTAATGCCGAGATCGCTTGAATAAAAGATACCAGTCTCTGTTCCGGCGAAAAGATAAGAACTATTTGTACAAATGACGCCGACCCCATGATCGGGCAAATCGACATCCGCATGTTGCCAAGTTACGCCGTTGTCCGTGGAGACGAACACGCCGCCCGTCCATGGTTTTCCTTCATCATTAAATGCGGCGGCAAACACATCTGAGCCAACGGTGGCGAGTCCCTGAAATGTAAAGGTCGATGCATTTACCTGCGTCCAGCTCGCACCGTCATTTGTGGAACGGAAGATCCCAGAACTCCAAGTAGTAGCAAATATATAATCCCCTAAAACTCCAAGACCGCTCACTGGGAGATGGGTACCAATAGGTATCTTTGGAATGCCAACATTGGCCGAATTCCACGTACTGCCATGATCAGTCGAAACAAATATTCCATCGTCCGTTCCAGCGAAAATATCTCCGTTCAAAACGCAGAAGCAGTACACATCTTCCCGATCACTATCATTTGCGGACCAGCTTACACCTCTGTCCGACCAAGTTAAGCCGTTATCGGTTGACCTATATATATCACCTTTATACACATATCCGACACCTGCGAGCAAATAACTCCCGTCATTGATAAACGTGAGAGGGGCAGGAAGGTAGAGAGGGCTGGTGATATATCCGTTGTCAGTGTGATTGTACACATGAAAGGTGGTATCTAATTTCCATGTCGCCCCCTCGTCCCTAGAAATGAATATATAGGCTTCTGAGCAGAAATTGCAGTAGGTACTTGCCAGAAGGTTGCCCCCACTTGCATAGAAGTGGTTCACGTTGGAGACTCCTGTCGCCTGTGTCCAGACAGAGCCGCCTGAGCCTATGGGATTGTTGTGACAGCCGATGAGAAAGCTCATGCTTCCAAGCAGTGCAAACAAAAATCTCTTGTATCTCATGTAATTCTCCATCTTCTTCTCCCATACTAACATTTTGAAGAAAGTGGGACGCCAACTGGGCACCACCTTGGAATCTTCGTCAATAACTTCTTAGAAATACACGCCGAGCGTCAGATTAGCCGTCTGGAATCCAATTTGAAGCTCCTGTTGCGTATCTCCAGGAGATTGAGTGGTGTTCGTCGCCGTCAGGCCGAATTGATACTCTGCAGCCAGGCTTATGTTCTGATTGAAAAAATACTCCACTCCTGCGATCCCAGCCACTCCAGCAGATGTAGAGGTGGATGTCGCTCCCGTCATCTTTGTATCCTCGGTTTTGGCGGTCAACAAACCACCGACATATGGACTTACATGAGTTGATACTGGGAGATGATACTCCAGCCCGGCACTGAGCCCGAATTGGATGTCATCGTTTTTTGCGCCGGCCAGGCTCTTGTTATCCAGTCCGAACAACAACATGGCACGAAGAGCGGTCTGATCCGAAAGGAAGTACTTTCCGCCGATTCCGCCGTTGTAGGCATTAGCACCAAGGTTACTGAGTCCGGCAAAATCAAACAAGAGTGCTTTACTCCCCTTTGATGGAACAACGGTCGTCTGAGATTGCACGTTGGAAAAAGTCAACAGTATTAATACCGGCAAGAGAATGATTAATCTTTGCATAAACAGGTTCTCCTTTTTGTGCTTCGTTTAGATTTTTTATTGCTTACCGACCGTGGGGGCCGCGTCAACGTCCCCCATTCTTACATGAATTTTCACATATCAACCTCCCTTGAGCTTTGGTGAATCTTTGATTTTGTCGTTACTGCCGAACCCCGTCGACAGATTAAGAGGATAGCGCCAGATCTTTCCCCAACCGCTGGCAAACAAGTAGCTCGCACTACTCCATAGTACTGTGATCGCTCCGCCGAGGGAGACTCCTGATGAGACATCCGTCCATGTGCTGCCCTTATCGCTTGAGGCAAATATTGCTGTGTCAGTTGCGGCGAACAAAAACGATCCACTAGAACAAATTGAATTGACTCCATGGTCAGGGAGATCTGCATCAACGTGTTGCCATGTTTCACCGTCATCCTTAGACAGAAACACGCCTCCCGTCCAGGGTTTTCCAAAGTCATTGAATGCCGCTGCGAATATGTTCGGACCGATCGTCGCAAGCCCTCCAAAGGAGTAGTTGTCGGTGTTCACAGTGACCCAACTCGCACCGTCGTTATCTGGTCGGTAAATACCGAAACCCCAGGTACTCGCGAAGAGACTGTTTCCTAGCACGACCAGAGCACTCACAGGGGGATGATGAAAAGAAATTTTCGGGATACCGGTATTGACGGAGCTCCAGGTGGTGCCGTGGTCGGTGGAAACGAAAACCCCATCATCGGTCCCTGCGAAGATCTTCCCGTGAAGGACACAGAAAGAATAGACATCCTCCTGGTCACTGTCACCTGCCGGCCAACTGATATTCCGGTCCGACCATGTTACACCATTATCGGTGGAACGGTATATATCGCCATGATAGACATCCCCTTCTCCAGCGAGAAGGTACGTCCCATCGTTAATAAACACCATTGGTGCGGGGAGCCAGAGAGGGTCGGTGATTTGTCCGGTATCATGGTGGTTGTAGACGTGAAAGGTTGTGTCCAGTTCCCAAGTCGCCCCATCATTCTTTGAAATGACAATGTAGGCCTGTTCACACAACTTGCAATAAGTACTCGTCACCAAGTTTCCCCCGCTTTCTGCGAACCCACATTTTACGTTAGAGCCCTGAAGTCCCTGGGCGATTGTCCAGAGGGAATCATTCCACGTAATAGGGGCTACTGGATTGTTACTCCCATTGCAACTAACAAGGACACCCGTTAGAAGGACTAAGGCGAACAAAACTTTGTTGCGTTTCATGATGCCTCCGATATTTCACCAGAATTGGCCTATCCGCTGATACTCACTACCCTGCAAGGACTCACCCCTTCACTTGTAATCTTTAGCTGATTGAGTCGATGGGGTTCTCCAAAGCACGTCGTTGCCCGCAGGAACAACACAACTGTTTCAGCTCTCGTTTTCTCCTCATACGAGTGATCGTCATATCCTGTCTCCCATGTGCTTCATAAACCACCTCCGCATCCCAAATGAACATGCATCACTTGCTAAACTAAGGTACTTCTGAAATCTATCTCAAAGCATCGACTAACCTAAGTTATGCCAATCCTTTCGTCACCACAACTACTCAAAATGGTGGTTTTTGGTTTCCACTGACGAAAGTTTGCTCTGGAGAAAGGATTCCTTCTTTGATGAGGTTTGCTGCAGCTTCAGCCTCGTTGTGTACACCCAGCTTCCTGGACGCATTCTTGAGATGGAAATTTACGGTGTGGACACTAAGATTCAACTTTTCCGCAATCTCCCAACGCTTCAACCCATCGGGGAGATAGTGGAGAACTTTCATTTCCATGTTAGTTAGCCCGTACCTATTCTCAGTCATACTCGACGCTCCCGCTCGCCTCGGCAACGCCCGATAACAAATCCGTTCCCTTTGTCCGGCGTGCCGATTGTGCTTCTGTAATCTCTTACTGTTTCAAGCTATCAATCATCCTGCAGTCTGAAGAGACGATAACTCTTTCGATCATCCTAAGTGCTGTTCAAAATAAATAGACTCTTTCCTCCACCCTTTCCCTTTTTTAACTCAATAATCATGCCTTAATCTTTCACTCAATTTCTTTCAAAAAAGCGAACGAGTTCTTGGCGGTGTTCGCTTATGGTACGTTCGGTGTGCGGAAACGATAC
>JAKASW010000345.1 GCA_021818875.1 Bacteroidota bacterium | reverse complement strand
GAAACTCACAATAGGATGGAAACGGCTGAGCTCGTGCTCGGGTTGGAGGTTGTACCACGAAAGAAATTTGAATATCGCGGTACGATGTTGGAAGAGATGGATATCGATGCTGTCCTGGCAAGAAAGCCGAAGGTTGTGCTGGTCGACGAACTTGCACATACGAACGCCCCCGGAAGTCGTCATGCCCGCCGCTACCAGGACGTCCTCGAAATACTTGACAACGGGATCGATGTTTACACCACTCTGAACGTGCAGCACCTCGAAAGCAGAGCCGATACCGTGGCACAGATAACGGGAAGCGTGGTCAGAGAGACAGTCCCTGATTCAATTTTCGAAGCGGCGGATGACATCAAGGTGATCGACATTCCCCCCGATGAACTTCTGAAGCGGCTTAAAGAAGGCAAGGTTTATACGGCCGAGAGATCCAGACAGGCGGTCGCAAACTTTTTCAAAGAAGGAAATCTTTCGGCTCTGAGGGAAATGTCCCTGCGCATGACAGCCGAACGAGTTGACCGTCAGATTCGTGAGTACAGACGGGGGCAACGGATCTCAAGCACCTGGAAGTCGGGCCAGAGACTCATCGCTGCGATCAGTCCCAGCCCGCATTCCGTCTCAGTCATCCGCTGGGCAAGAAGAGTGTCGTATACCATGGATGCTTCATGGGTGGTCGTTTACGTCGATCAATCCGACAAACTTACGGATGAACAGCGGGATCAACTTGCAAAAAACATAAAGCTGGCTCGCGAGCTGGGCGGTGAGGTCGTGACGACATCTGGAGTTGATATTGCAAGTGTGCTCATCAGGGTTGCCCGCGAACAGAATGCGAGTCAGATCCTGGTAGGCAAGCCGGACCGCTTCATTTTCTCTCGGGCAGCGCGGCTCATCGACGACCTGATGCAAAAGAGCACCGACCTGGATATCTATATAGTCGGCCGGGAAGGTGATCAATCCAGGAGAAAAATTTCGAGCGTTCTCCCGACGCCTCAATCAAGCCCTGCGCAATATCTTACATCAGTCCTCCTGGTGTTACTTGCCGCGGCTGTCTGTTTCCCATTCCAGGGACTCATCGGTTACCGGACGGTGTCCTTTGTGTTGTTACTTGTCGTCTCATTGCTCCCTCTGAAAGTTGGTCCGGGACCAACCGTGTTGGCAGCAGCAATTGGAGCACTTTCCTGGGATTTCCTTTTCATACCCCCGCGATTTACTTTCGCGATGAGCGATCTCGAAGACACGCTGCTCGCGGCCTTGTTCTTCGTCGTCGCTACAGTGACCGGTGTCCTTGCGGCCCGGGTTAGAAAAAGGGAGAGGATCATCAGGCAGCGCGAGGCGAGGACTTCAGCGCTCTTCGCACTTACGAAAGAGCTGTCGTCGGCACATTCTGAAAATGAAGTCATACAGGCGGCCGTTGCAAATATCAAGAGATATTTCGACTCGGATGTGGCTGTCATCCTCGCGGACACCGAAGGTGAGTTGAATACATCGGCACATCCGGCGAGCTCGTTTGTTCCGGACACAAAGGAGTTCAGCGTGGCTGCATGGGTTTACTGGAACGAGAAGAAAGCCGGAAAGAATACGGACACTCTTCCGTTTGCACAAGCAACTTACTTTCCGATGTCGGGGCCGCGTTATCCGCTCGGTGTAATCGGTGTGAAGCTGAACGGCGATTCCGCACTGTCTTTCGATCAGGATACGCTGCTTGAAAACTTCGTCTCGCAGATCACTTCTGCCATCGAGCGTGAGCTGCTGAACGATGTGAACCGGAAATCGATTGTCGTCGCCGAATCGGAACGCCTGTACAAAACTCTCTTCAACTCGATCTCTCATGAATTTCGCACGCCGATAGCCACTATCATGGGCTTGTCCGAAAACCTGAATTCGTCTCAATCGGCATCCCGCAATTCGCAATCGGAAATAAAGGAGATTCATCTTGCGGCAGAAAGACTGAACCGTCTCGTGGCGAACCTCCTCGACATGACGAGGATTGAATCGGGAATGATACAACCGCGGCTTGACTGGTGCGATATTCGCGACGTGATAAACCATGCGTTGAAAAATCTCGACCGCGAAATCGGAGAGCATAAAATCTCGGTTGATATTTCGGAATCAGTCCCGTTGATGAAGCTCGATTTCGGGTTGATCGAGCAAGTCCTGACAAACTTGATCCACAATGCATATCTCCACACGCCGCCGGGGACCGAGGTGGTCGTAAGAGCTTTTGTCGAAGAAGGGAACACATGTGTAATCTCGGTTGCCGACAATGGTCCTGGGCTGCCGAGGGAAGACATAAACAGAATTTTTGAGAAATTCTATCGTGCTCAGAATGGGAAAAGTGGCGGTACAGGACTCGGGCTCACGATAGCAAAAGGTTTTGTCGAAGCACACCATGGCACGATCGTGGCCCGGAACCGGACCACAGGCGGTGCAGAATTCCTTGTGAAGCTGCCGATCTCTGAATCGTTCGAAGAACAGAATGGGGCGAAATCCTGAGCGATAAACCTGTCGTGCTCGTGATCGATGACGAAGCACAGATCCGTCGGCTTCTTGAACTCACGCTGGAGTCAAACGGCTTCATGGTGCGCGCCGTCAGTACCGGCAGAGAAGGGATCGCCAAAGTTGCCTCCGAACGACCTGAGCTGGTGATCCTGGATCTCGGCCTGCCGGATCTGGATGGTGTGGAAGTTTTGAACCAAGTCCGCGGGTGGTCCGAAGTCCCGATCCTTATCCTTTCTGTTCGGAACACGGAGAGCGATACAGTCGCTTGCCTCGATGCAGGGGCCGATGACTACTTGACAAAGCCCTTTCGCACCGGAGAACTTCTTGCGCGCGTCAGGAATGCAATACGCCATCGCCCGTCCCTTCAGGAGGAGCCGGTCTTCGTCGCGCGGGATTTGCAGGTAGACCTGTCTGCGCGGACGGTCAGGAAAGGAAACGAGACAGTCAAGCTCACTGCGACCGAGTATGCTTTGCTTGCGCTCTTTGTCAGGAATGCAGGGAGGGTGCTGACGCATAATTACATTTTGGAACAGGTGTGGGGGCCGGCGTTTGCGGAGGAGTCACAATACACGAGAGTCTATGTCGGTCAGCTTCGTAAGAAGATAGAGGACGATCCGTCCAACCCGAAGATTATCTTGACCGAATCGGGAATTGGATATAGATTTTACGTGGAACCGGACGACGGCTGACACCGATCTCTGTTCGCTGGAATTGCATCAGAAGGGTTGTTTCGTTGAAGACGTTCTTGGCTGCTACATTGACGAACTCAGATGGCAGGTACCGCCTTTTATTGGTCAGCGGGGAATACGAGATTCTCGTAAGCTATATCGGCTACACCTCGGATACTATTCACGTTGATATCAATGGACATGATGTGTCGCTCGATCTTGTCCTGGTACAAAGTCAGGTGTCATTCCCCGAAGTGACAGTGTATCCCGAATCCTCAAATCCAGCGAACGAAATTATCCGGCGTGCAATCGCGGCCAAAGCAAAGTGGCTTGAGAAATTGCATTCTTATGAATTCAATGCTTACACGAAAACTGTCCTGAAAGTTGTGAAGCAGAGTGAACTGCCGGATACAACCATCGCCGGCATACTGGAGACACAGACCAAAGGCTAGTGGAAATCACCCGATTCCTACTTCGAGATAGTTGCAGCTCGCAGGCAGACAGCTAACTTCACGCCTGCCCAAAATATTTTCACTGCGGGACGAGTACTCAACTTTAGCAATGACATCATCAAGATAGATCGCTATTCCATTCCCGGTCCAATCTCGAGTTCAGCATTCGACTATTATCGCCATGCAATTGTCGATACGAGTTATCAGGGAGAGACGATCATCTTGGGGATTGAGGTGACGCCGAAAGATAACCCGTCTCCAATGTTCAAGGGACACATCGACATTATGCAGGGAAGTTGGGCGCTGGCCCATGCGAAGTTGTCCCTTTTCCCTCCAAATGCGCTTCACCCTTTAGTGCGACTTGGAAACCCACTGCCTTTGGCAGTGGTGATGTGAAGATGGCTTCGCCAGTCGAACTCACCCCTTTCTCCCCTCACTTCTTCG
>JAKASW010000344.1 GCA_021818875.1 Bacteroidota bacterium | reverse complement strand
TTCCGATCTGACAACATTAGCTGCGTCGTCCTTAGCAATCCTGGAGAACTGGTGGAGACCATCCAATACGAACTCCATAGAGGTAGCAAGCACGAACTTGTTTGAATCGTCGACTTTCAAATGTTTTCTTGCAATTTCTTTCAGGCCGGGTACCTTGCTCAACTGGGAGAAGTACGAATCGAACGGCATATCGTCGGCAACCTCGATTTTGTTTCCCGATTCAAACCAAGCGATCACCGGCGTGTACTCGTCGCGCATTTTCTGTTCTTCTCCCTGCGCACTTCGTATCTTTTTCTGGAGAGGGTCGGGGAAATACTTCGTGAAAGTTTGCCTGACTGCCTTTCCTATCAGGGCACGGCTGACCTTCACAGATCCTTCCTGCTCGCCTTCAAACACCAACTCCAGCTTTCCGGTCATTCCGGGTAGAGCCTGCTGAAAATCACATATTCGCGGCACAATAACATTCTCCTTATTCATGATGGCACGCCGTTCCGCACTGCTGATGAGATTCTCCATAACCGAGATCGTCATCCTGACACTGACGCCGCTTTTCTGATCCACAAACTCGCTGCCGCGTGCCTGGAAAGCAACCTCTTCGACCATCTCCTTCAAATAATGCGACATGACTACCTGTCGTCCGCCGTCTCTCGCGAGCCACGCTTCCTGTTCCGTGATTTTAATGGCATCTTCGATAGAGTGGGGGTAATGTGTCAATATTTGGGAATCTATCCTGTCCTTCAAAGGAGTGATAATGTTTCCACGATTTGTATAGTCTTCAGGATTCGCGGTGAACACCATCATAAGATCCAACGGGATCCGAATATTGAACCCGCGGATCTGGATGTCCTTCTCTTCCATTATGTTGAAAAGACCGACCTGGATGCGCGGCTGCAGATCGGGGAGTTCATTGATCGTGAAAATGCCGCGATTCGTTCTCGGAATGATTCCAAAGTGGATCGCTCCCTCATGAGAGTAATGAAGCTTCTGCACTGCCGCTTTGATCGGATCGATATCACCGATTAAGTCGGCTATGGTTACATCCGGTGTCGCCAGTTTCTCTCCATACCTCTGCTCCCGCGACAGCCAGTCTATTTCCACATCGTCGCCATGCTCGCTCAAAAGATCGGAACATCTCTTGCAGACCGGCTTGAAGGGATTGTCATTTATCTCACAACCTTTTATCACCGGCACTTCGTCGTCGAGGAGGTTAATCAAGCTTCTCGCGATGCGTGTCTTCGCCTGCCCGCGCAGTCCGAGGAGAATCATGTCATGCCTGGCCAACATTGCATTAACAATTGCGGGTACGACAGTCTTATCGTAGCCCACGATGCCCGGGAAGAGCGTCTCCCCTTTCTCAAGTTTGGAGATAAGGTTCTTTCTGATCTCATCCTTCACCGGAAGTAGTTTGTAACCACTCTTCTTTAGCTCACCGATGGTGCGCGGCAACTGCTTCATGCTTTCCTCTTCACTCTACTGTGAATTTATTTTTGCATATTTCCAAATGCAAACCAGTCATTCAACTGTCGCATCCGTTTTGAAAGTATTCACGGGAATCATAATTTTTAACAATGGCGTTATCGAAATTGCTCCTCATACGATTGAGCTCCGCAGGAGACGTGCTCCTGACGTCACCTCTTCTCAGGGTGATCAAACAATCCAAGCCCGACACTAAAATCCATTTCGTCGTCAAGGCGCAATATTTAGATCTCATTCAATATAATCCTAACATAGATGCCGTCCATTTGGTTCAGGAGAACTCTGACCTCTATCAATTGGAGAGCCTCAGGCGGGAGCTCTTGCGCCAGGAGTTCGATACGACACTAGACCTTCACAACAACTTCCGGAGCGTGTATCTGAGACGCGGAACTTCAAAAGAAATCCGGGTGATCAACAAAGAGTTGTTGAAGCGTTTGCTCCTGGTGAAGACAAAGATGAATTTCTTTTCATGCGTGAGACCAACCGCTCTAAAGTACGCACAGGTTTATGACAGCGCTTTGACAGATGTTCCACAGCCGGAAATATTTTTCGATGACCAGGTGAAAAGGATGAGGTCAATTTGGGAAAGTATCTCCACGGTTGCCGCCAGGTCGGCTTTTCTTTGTCCGGGCGCGAGGCATTTTACAAAGAGATGGCCTGTCGATTACTGGATCGATCTATCCCGAAAACTCGGGGAGAAGGTTCAGGTCGTTCTTATTGGCGGAGATGCAGACGTCGAATCCTGCCGGAAGATCCAGAGGGAAACGACCTGTCTGAATTTCTGCGGAAGGTTCTCTCTTCTCGAAAGCGCAGCGATGCTTTCGTTCGCCGATGTGGTGGTAACAAACGACTCATTCCTTATGCATGCCGCAAATGCAGTCGGCAAGAAAATTGTCGCGATCTTTGGATCTGCTGTAAGAGAGTTTGGATTTTTCCCTTACAAAGTGGAGCACAGGGTGATGGAGGTCGATGGATTGAATTGCCGGCCCTGCTCACACATCGGTCGCGAATCGTGTCCGAAGGGGCACTTCAAATGCATGGCGGAGACTAAGCCGGAAGCGGTGTATCGCGCAACGATGGAGCTTCTCGGATGACCAGAGCCACAAATTCTAAAGCCTAATTCCTGAACTGCAAATAAATCCAAAGCCCGAAGATGAAGACTCCTCGACACAAGCGCCAAGGAATCGATCTGTCATGCCAGTGAGCGCGGGAATCTGGTTTCTGGATTCCGGCTTTCCCCAGAATGAGGGCGTAAGCGGCGGGGAATGTAACCCTGAGTGATTCAAAACCTCCGATCGCTGAGGCATCTTCTTTTTGGACATTGTCCTTTTAAGATTGTTATTTGTTTGGGATTTAGAGCCTGGGGCTTAGAGTTTCTCGACGGCTGGTCGTTCCCTTATTTCAGATTCACTCCTGCCAGTACTTTCAGTGCCTGCAGATACTTTTCGCTTGTCCCCTTGGTTATATCTTCCGGCAAATTCGGTGCAGGTGGTTTCTTGTCCCACTTTATTGAGAGGAGGTAATCCCGCACGAACTGCTTGTCGAAACTTGCCTGAGATTTGCCGACCTCGTATTTCGACTTATCCCAGAACCTCGACGAATCCGGAGTCAGCACTTCATCGATCAATATTATTTCTCCGTTCTCGTCGATCCCGAATTCAAATTTCGTGTCGGCTATGATGATGCTCTTAGTTGCGGCGTAGTCGGCAGCCGTTTGATAAATTCTGACCGCGTAGTCGCGGACTTTTTCGGCAAGTTCTTTCCCGATCTTGCTCACCACCTGGTCGAAAGAGATATTCTCATCATGCACACCAATTTCGGCTTTCGTGGACGGCGTGAAAATCGGTTCGGGCAATTTCTCGGATTCGCGGAGGCCCTTGGGAAGCTTTATGCCGCAGATTTCTCCGGTCTTTTGATAATCGATCCAGCCGGTGCCGGAGATGTATCCGCGCACTATGCATTCGACCGGCAGCGGTTTTGCCTTTTTTCCAATAACGCTCCGGCCTGCGAGTTCATCTGAATATGGTTTGCATTCGGGCGGGTAGTCTTTCACGTCCGAAGCGACGACGTGGTTCTTCAGGATTTTCTTCGAGAAATCAAACCAGAAGTTCGAAATTTGGTTCAGGACTTTACCTTTGTACGGGATGCCGTTCGGCAGTATCACATCGAACGCGCTTATCCTGTCGGTGACTACGAATAAAAGCGAGTTGCCGAGATCGTAGATGTCGCGGACCTTCCCGCGATTGAATAGCCTGAGATTTTTATAATCGGTCTTGGTTACAACTTTTTCCATTTGAGATCCTTTCTTTGGGAATCGCTCACTTAATGTGACTAACTGCTCCAATGGAAAATAGAAAGCCGATGCCGATTTTCCGAATGTTTATTGCGTGAAAAGTGCATCCTGAATTCCCGCTTTCCTTTTTTTTGGATTAGCGTGAGTCTTCTTAGGAAGATGATTTGTGGCTCCGACTAACTCTTCAATTTTTTCGTATGAATATCCGAGCGGTTCAAGGAGAACCTCCACAGATTTCAGAGTAAGGTCCGTGTACTTCTCCACATCGTATCCGTCTTCCGGCCTGTAACGCACAAATGGCTTTGCCT
>JAKASW010000343.1 GCA_021818875.1 Bacteroidota bacterium | reverse complement strand
CACTCCTCATCGGCAGGTAAGTTTCAATCCCATACTTCACAATGTCCGATTGCGCGATCTTTTCGTGACGCGCCTTTACGTAAATTACCCGCCAACTTTTTTTAGAATCCATCATCAACCTCTTCGGATTTTAATCGCACAGTTTCGCGAGAGTCGTTCCGAAGGTTCTCGGAACTCCTTCGGAGAACCCCTGCAGGAAATCTCTGCGCAACACTCACGGGATCGGTAGAACTCGTATCAATTGATTTCCAAAATTGTTTCCTCACACTCAACAAGATGTCTTCCTCAGATCAAATCTACCATAACTTACATCGCTCGAAGTGTAATTATCCTCAGCGAGCAATTCAACAGAGAAAGTGTGCTTGCGCCCTCCCCTCCACGGGAGGTGGAAGAAGGGGTGGGTGCAAAACTCATGCGCCGCGACTGGCCGAACTTCCCGCCTCTTCTCTATGGCCGTAGTAATGATAGTACCGGTAGTAACGGTAATATGCGCCGTACGCTTTGCTCACATCGAACTCATTCACCACAAAGCCGAGAATGTTAGCTTTCACCTGTCGCAGAGTAGAGTACGCTTTCTCCAGCACATCGAGCTCTGTTTTGTTCGCTTGTGCGATCATGATGACCCCGTCGGAAAGGTTCGAGAGTATGACGCCATCGGTGACGGCAACTATCGGCGGGGAATCAAAGACTATGAAATCGAACGCGGCCCTTGTAACGTCCAGAAAGGATCTCATCGAATCAGAGCCGAGGACCTCCGAAGGGTTCGGAGGGATCGAGCCTGTGGTTACAAGGAACAAATTTTCGACGAACGTCTCCCGGATAGCGTCCTGCAGGGCTACTTCACCTTTCAGATACTCGACCAGTCCCGGTTTTCTCTGCGCACTGAAAAGCTTGTGCTGGAGCGGCCGCCTGAAGTCCGCATCAACAATGAGCGTCTTCATCCCGGCCTTTGCGAAAGTGATGCCGACGTTGCCGACCGTAGTGGATTTTCCTTCCTTAGGCACCGCACTCGCGATCATCAACGACTTCACCGGCTTATCGATCTTCGAGAACTTGATCGCGGTCCTTAATGAACGATATGCCTCGGAAATCGGGTCGCCGGGCTTGTGGAATGTAATGAGCTTGAGCGAGGCGGAGATCCCGTCCTTTGTACCTTTCTCATCTTCTTGTCCTTTACGGTCCGCTCTACCGGGAATCACAGGTATGGAAGCAAGCACGGTGAAACCCTTCTTCTCGAGGTCTTCAGGCGACTTCACCGACCTGTCCATGTAATCGAGCATGAAGACGCCTCCTACGCCGAAGGCTAACCCGATAAGGATCCCGAGAGTAAGATTTAACGGAATCTTTGGACTGATAGGTCTTTCTGGTGGAACGGCAGGATCAATGATCTGTACGTATCCGAATTGGGACTGCTCCGATATCTGGGCCTGTTGAAAGTTCTCCTGTACCATCAAGAACAATTTCTCCGCGCTCTTTTCAGACCGGTCGAGTTTCGCCAGCTCGATATACTGACTGGGTATCCTGGAGAAGTGGGTCTGGTACTTTTCCACGATGCTGTCGAGCACACTTTCCTGCGCCTGCAATCCGCTCAATCTGAGGCGCTGTTCCAGTATCTTCAATCTCAGCTCTTTGTAGTAGCCCGTCGGATCGTACCCACTCTGTCCGGCCCCCTGGATGGATTGGCCTGGTACCTCGGATAATATCTGAGATTTGACCAATTGGTTTGTTTTCGTTTCGAGCTTTGTCTTCAGGTTTGAGATCTGCGAATCTATTTTGGCGTAAATCTGACGATAAACTTGCGGGTCGGCAGTCATCGTGTTCTGCGATTTTGCGACATCCCTCTGAACTTCGAGCTGGGCAATTTGCTGCTGGAGAAGAACGATATATGGATCCACGGCATTGGAAACGTTTGCGGCAATCGATGGTTCAATTTTTGCCAGTTGCTGCTCGTATGCACCAAGCACTTTCTCGTCGGCCTTTTTCTGAATTATGACATCGTCCCTTTGTGCCTGGAAAGTGCTCATGACATCTATGAGATTCTTCGATTCATCATCGAGAGAGACGATCTTCTGGGACTGCATGTAAACTTGCAGTCGGGCCTCGGAAGTATCGAGACCTTTCTTCGTGTCGGCAAGCTGCTTTTGTAGGAACTCCCGAACGTTCGTCGCCATATTTCGGCTTGAACTCAGATTCAGACTGTAATATGCCTTCGCATAAGTGTTCGCGATATACGCCGCTTCCTGCGGTGAGTGACTCTTCACCTGAATGCTTATGACGTCTGAGTTGCGCTGATTGGTAAACGATACGGCACGCATAAGCCTGGCAGCAATTTCATCGACGGTAGCAAATCGACGTTTTGTTTTTTCCCGATCCACCTTCGGCGCGCGGACAATTTCGAGAGTGTCCATTGCGCCGTCAACATACAACACCGGATTCCGGAGGAGAGTGTCGGCAACGTTCCGACTCAACTGGTTTGTCTTAAGAATTTCCATCTCATCGGTTATCCTCCGTTCATCCGACTGGAAAGGCTCAACCAAATCGTTCAGTGCGAATAGAGAGGAGCCGGAAGTATTCTTGTTCTTCTGGATCAGGATTTGGTTTGAGGCCTGGTATACAGGTCTCTGAAGAAATGTGTAAAGAACCGATGCCATAACGACAACGGCGAAGACAATGACAACGACTGTCTTCCTTCGGTAGATTTTCTCCAGGATATCCTGGAGAGACATTTCCTCGTCTTGTCTGGTTAAACGGGGAGAGTGGTACGCATGGCCATTGCCATTTGTGCCATTATTGCCCTCAAACCCATTAGAATCACGACTCGCGGTCACACAACTTCCTTTCTATCTGGGTAGAAGGAAGTTAAGTTACGCGGCAGAATGAGTCAAGAGGATGTCGCTTGAAATCAGAATCGGGGAAAAACTGATGATTGGACCGCGAGAAAGCGTGCTTTTGGGCTACCCGGTTGACTGGCCGCTCTGAAGATATTCTTACTCTTTTCCGGGCGCCTTTTACTATTCCCTCTTACTGAAAGACGATTCAAAGGCCTTCCACTTTTCGTCGGTCATGCTCTGGTAGTTGAAAAGCGATACGCCGCTTGCGCCCGAGTCAAGACTTACCGAGATCGCATCGCCGAAGTCTATCGGGCTGAGCTGCCCCACTGCCAGCCCACTATAAATTGGAGCATGGTACAGCTGCGACTCAGCCTCCCTTTTGACATTCTCTCCGATCCAATCGACACCACGGTCGTAGTACTTCGCGTACAGCATCGGCATTGCGCCGTCTAGCTTCCAATGAGACCACTGCTGCCTCACATCTTTCCAGTTTGGAAAGACCGCTGCAGTCAACAGCTTTTTCTTTTTGTGGACAACCGGAAGCACAATGTCGTTCACGATATGAGTAATCCGTTCATACCTGAACTTATTCCACGCCTTGTTTGAAGCCGGGTTTTCGAGCTTCATGGGATCAATTCCACTGGCCGCTTTGAAGTCATGTCTGCAAACGTCACAATAGCAGTAATCGTATTGTGGATACTCCTTGTTCTGAACGATGTGATAAATCGACTGCAGACCGATCGGCAATACAACATCAGGATAGCGGATGTAGTCAAGATGGACACCGTCGAGGCCGTCGATATCAGATAACTCCAAAACAGTCTTCTTTATGAATTCCCACACGGGAGGTCTTGATGGACAAAGGAACTTGTAATAACTGACGTAAGCCGGCTTGACAATGCAAGACTGTCCGAGTCGGTTGACTACAAACCATTCCGGGTGATCCCCGATGATGGAATCGATGTTGCACGGCATGGTTTCGATCCACGCGTGGACTTCCAGACCGACCTGGTGCGCGAGAGGTATTATGGATTCCAACCATGGCTTTGCAACCGGCAAATGACTGCTGGCAAAGTAAGCCCGGCGGCTGTCGTAAACCATCGGGAGGATTGCATCGATACCGGCTGATCGCATGGCAGCGAAAGACTTTTTCCAACCGTCTTCCGGCAATTGAGTATCGGTATCGATCCAGACCCACTTTTTGTACTTCTTCTTATTTCCGTCAGTCAAAACTTTCTCCAGGCCGGGAAGGAATCCGCCGG
>JAKASW010000342.1 GCA_021818875.1 Bacteroidota bacterium | reverse complement strand
CCGATCTAAGAACAAGAAGTACAAAACAGAATTTGAAATCCAACAGTTCATAGGGAAGCGATTCAGAGCAAATGGACTCGTGTATGATGATCTACCGATCGTTGGGACAAACGACCATCCGGCAAACCCGCATTTCTCTCCCACTGCAAAAGGCTCAAGGAAGATTAAACTCGGAGACAAGCTCCTCATCGATCTCTGGGCGAAACTTGAGACACCGGGATCGATCTACTATGATATAACCTGGAGTGCATTCGTCGGTGATGCCCCCCCCGAGGAATATGTAAAGGCGTTCCACGTCGTTCGCGATGCGAGACGAGCAGGGTTCAGGTTCCTCAACGAAAGGCTTGGTGCGGATCAGCCGATCGCTGGAGGTGAAGTTGATGACGTGTGCAGGAACGTTGTGAAGGAAGCAGGTTATGGTGACTATTTCACGCATCGGACCGGCCACTCAATCGGAGAAGAAGTCCATGGCAACGGCGGCAACATCGATAACTTTGAAACGCAGGACACGCGTTTCCTCGTACCGGGATGTCTGTTCTCGCTCGAGCCCGGAATTTACATCGAAGGAAAGATGGGCGTAAGGTCAGAACTGAATGTGTTTATCGACTGGTCAAACAAAGCCGTAATAACAGGGAGAGAACAAGAAGAGTTAGTGCTGATTTCTTAGTCATGTCCAAGCAAACTATTCGCTTCGCCTGCCAGAACTGCGGTTACGTTTCCCCACGATGGACCGGGAAATGCCCTGAATGCGGAGAATGGAACAGCTTTGTCGAGGAGCTCGTGGAAGAGCCGCGCAAGAAACAAGAATCAAAAGGCAAGAAGTCAGACATTCAGATTGTGCCACTAAGCGAGGTTGAAGTAGAGGAAGGAAAACGGATCACGACCGGTATCGAGGAGTTCGACAGAGTATTGGGCGGCGGAATGATGCCCGGCTCCGTGGTCCTAATCGCGGGAGATCCGGGTGTCGGTAAATCGACGTTGATGATGCAGCTCGCACGAGACCAACAGCTTGGAAAGATCCTCTACGTTACCGGAGAGGAATCACGCGCACAGGTCAGGGTACGTGCTCAACGACTTGGATTGAAAGAGCTGGACAATTTCTTCGTCCTCGCGGAAACCGATCTCGAAACAGTCGCAAAGGCGGTTTCGGATCTGAACCCGGTCGTCCTAATCGTCGACTCCATACAAACCCTTTACCATCCGGAGATACTCTCGGCGCCCGGAAGCGTGAGCCAGGTCCGCGAATGCTCCGCGAAACTTGCTCAGCTCGCCAAGCTTACCGGCACCACCGTATTCATAATCGGCCACGTTACGAAGGACGGTGTAGCAGCCGGTCCAAAGGTTCTTGAACACATCGTCGATGCTGCTCTCCAGTTGGAAGGTGAGCGACATTACACCTTCAGAATCCTACGCGCATACAAGAACAGGTTCGGTTCCACAAACGAGATAGGCATATTCGAGATGCACGAGACCGGCCTTACGGAGGTCGAAAATCCGTCGGAGATCTTTCTTTCCGAAAGAAGCTACGGCGCAAGCGGCTCTACGGTGGCTGCTGCTATCGAAGGGACCCGGCCGATCCTGCTCGAAGTTCAGGCGCTTGTAACGCCGACGAGCTACTCGGTTCCCCAACGGACATCTACAGGAATTGATTACCGCCGGCTCAGCATCATACTCGCCGTTGTCGAGAAAAGGATGGGAATCAAACTCGGAGGATTCGATGTCTTTCTCAATGTCGCAGGAGGTGTAAGGATCGATGAACCGGCGATTGATCTCGCATCCACAATCTCGGTGATATCCAGTTACAAAGATGTTCCTGTCGACTCAAGTACTGTAGTCATCGGCGAAGTCGGACTCGCAGGTGAAGTACGCGGCGTCGGCCAGATCGAACGCCGCGTGCAGGAAGCAGCAAAGTTAGGTTTCAAGCGTGCCATAGTACCACAGGCAAATTTCTCGACAAGGTCCAATGGGTCGATTGCGGATTCGAAGCTCGACATTGAACTTCTGGAAGTTCGAAAAATATCAGAAGCTGTAAAGCTACTGGTTTAGGAAGAAAAATGAAATGAAGATTGTACTTGCAACCCACAACCGTCATAAAGTTGAGGAGATGAAAGCCATACTTGTAGATCCTTTAGGAGACCTTAAAGACCGCATTGAGATACTCTCATTGGAAGATTTTCCGGAAATCGGTGAAATCGTAGAAGATGGTGAGACGCTTGAAGAAAATGCGAGGAAGAAAGCAAGGACAGTTTTTGAGAAGACATCGGTCCTCTCGCTGGCGGACGATACGGGACTTGAAGTCGATGCTCTCGATGGAAGACCAGGCGTTTATTCTGCAAGATATTCAGGCGAAGGCGCAACTTACCTCAGAAACAATCAAAAACTTCTGAAAGAACTCGAAGGTATTCCACAAAAGAATCGCACCGCAAAGTTCAGATGTGTGATTTCGATAATCGGAGATCGGATCGATGATCTCGCTATCGGCGAAGTCAAAGGTAAGATTGGGACCGAGATGCACGGTGAAAACGGATTTGGATACGACCCACTATTTATTCCTCACGGGTATGAAATAACCTACGCTGAGATGGGCTCTCAGGTTAAGAACAGAGTCAGTCACCGGTCCCTGGCATTAGAACAGGCAAAGAAAATATTATATCGACTCACCACTTGAACCAAGTTTCGGTGAAATAGACAACGATCCGATTTACTTGATAATTGCTTTCAGGAAAAAGGAGATTCATTTTGCGCTCGATCCTCATAGTGTTATTGGCAGTTCTCCCGACGGCGCTTCCCAAGCCTGCCCGCGCACAGATCAGCTATGGCTCGAATCCGAAAGCGGGTCATTATGTACGTGTGAACGGGATCGAACTCTATTACGAAACTTACGGGACAGGTCATCCCCTTATTCTCTTGCACGGAAACGGCGGCTCGATACACTCGATGCGGTATCAGATTCCCGAGCTGTCAAAGTATTTCAAAGTAATTGCAGTCGACAGTAGAGCACAAGGTAGATCCACCGACACGAACACACCCCTGACATTCACTCTCATGGCTTCCGACATGGCTGGATTGCTAGATTCACTTCATATAGACAGTGCTTACGTCGTCGGATGGAGCGATGGAGGAATTATCGGACTAAGGCTCGCGCTTGACTATCCCCGGAAGGTGGAGAAGTTGGTTGCAGACGGCGCTAATTTCGTTCCGGATTCCACTGCTCTGCCGGAAAGTACGCTCAAAGCGATGGCGACATCATCTTTCTCAAAGTTAAGCCGATCTCAGCGGGAAAGAATCATAAAGTACTCGTTCTTTCCGAAGCGAGCAGGAATCATCTTTGACCAGCTCAACGAGCTGGACCTCAAACATCCGCACTTCACTCTCGCCCAACTTCACTCCATAAAAACGCCTACACTTGTCATGGCCGGGGACCACGATCTCATAAAGCTCCAGCAAACGATCAAACTCTTCAAAAATCTACCTCACGCCTATTTGTGTATAATCCCGGGTGCCCATCATAATCTGCTTCAGACAAGACACAAACTTGCCAACAGAATCATAATAGATTTTTTCGAGCGGCCGTTTGTGGATATGAAGTGAGCTGGGCTGGGTCACGAAATATCAGTTTGAATCAATGAGCATCAAGATTTGCGTCGCGGCGGTTAGCTGTGCGTTGTTCATTCCGCCCATTCCCTGCATCATGGTACCGATGGAGCCGTAGTATGTCATATATGCCTGAACCACAGCACCGGGAGTCCCCGCGCTGTTGAGAGTTGTCTCTAGAGTCGCATGGGCGCCTCCTGCAGTATTGATATCGTTATCGACCTGGCCCAGCGCCGATCCCGCAGTGCCGGCCATAGCTTCAAGCTGTGCCATGATAGCTGTATGATAGCTTGCGAAGGCATCTATTATTGTGCCGGGAGATACCGCAAGGCTGATCGAACCAAGAAGATCGGTGTTGGCACTGTTGGCCGCCGAGACCTCCGATTGAGAGGCTCCTCCGGCCTGAAGTTCTGATAATACGACCTCACTCATCAAACCCGCCCGAACCAGAGCGGCAGATTGTGCAACTGAGAACTGTGCTCCTGCCGACATTGAGGCGGAA
>JAKASW010000341.1 GCA_021818875.1 Bacteroidota bacterium | reverse complement strand
ATTGTTTTCTGCAATCATTTCCCCGATACTACCAACATCACCGGCAACGTGATGCAGGAGGATGGGACGGTCAACCGTGCAAAACTCCCTGCGGTGCTGAACCACGAAGACCGTGTCGCTCTCGAAGTTGCCCTCAAGATCAAGGATGAATATGGTGGTACAGTAACCGCGATCACCATGGGACCGCCGAGAGCGTCCGATATCCTGAGGGAATGCCTTTACATGGGAGCGGACCATGCATGTCTTATTACGGACAGGAAATTTGCCGGGGCCGATACACTTGCGACATCCTATGTCATTAGCGAAGCCATAAAGAAAATCGGAGAGTATGATTTTATATTTGCAGGAAGACAGGCTATCGATGGAGATACGGCGCAAGTTGGGCCGCAGACCGCGGAAAAACTTCATATTCCCCAGATAACTTACCTCGAAGGAATTCGATCTATTTCGGGCAGGGTTGTCGAGGCAAAACGAAAGATCGAAGGTGGCTATGAAATAGTACGCTGCGCGTTACCCGTGCTTATCACAGTCATCAAAGATGCTGCTGATCCTCGTCCGTTCAAGGCGAAGAGGGTCATGGCTTTCAAAGGAGCACGCTCGCTCCTTGAGCTTGAAAAACTTGCTGAAGGTAACTCCCTCCTTTCAGTCGAGTCGCTTGTCAATGAGTACGAGTCGCGGTCTCTGCTTATCGAAACCATGACCATGGACGACCTGCATCTCGATGCCATGAGGTGTGGAGTGCATGGTTCGCCGACGAAAGTCTATAAAGTTGAATCGGTAGTTCTGAGCGGCGGAGAGCGCGAAGCGGTCGAGCCTACGAAGACTGGAATCGGGAAACTGATAGACAAGTTATTTGACGATCACGTATTAGGGTAAAGGTTGGAAAGATATGTCCCCAGAACCAAATAGCAATCAGACCGTGGCTACAAGCGACGTCTGGGTATTCATAGAGCAACGGAACGGCAAAGCCGCTGACGTAAGTTTCGAGCTTCTAAGCAAGGGTCACAAACTTGCTCAGACGATGGGTGGATCCTTGAAGTCCATCGTGATCGGAGACGAAATGGCGGGGCTTGCAAAAGAGACTTTTCGCTTCGGAGCCGATGAAGCAATCGTTGTAGGTCATCCGGCACTCAAACAATATAGGACGCTTCCTTACAGCAGAATTCTGACAGATCTCGTGCAGAAGCATAGTCCCCGGATTGTTCTTTTCGGTGCCACGATCGTGGGTCGTGATTTAGCACCCCGAGTTGCTTCGGCAACCCGAAGCGGTATGACCGCAGACTGCACTGACCTGCAAATCTCGGACGTGACTTACCTGAGGAAGACGTACAAACAAATCCTTCTGCAAATCCGGCCGGCCTTTGGCGGCAACATCATCGCCACAATCATTACGCCAGACAACCCGATCCAGATGGCCACGGTCCGCGAAGGTGTCATGGAGATGCATCCTCTGGAGACACCTGTTAAAGGTACGATCACACAGGTGCAATTCCAGCCCGACGAAGTGGACGACCTGGTTGCAATTGTCGATCAGCACCGTGAAGAGAACCGAGTCAACTTGAAGGGAGCATCCATAATAGTCTCCGGTGGTTATGGTCTCGGCACCAAAGAGAATTTCAAACTGGTCCATGATCTCGCCAAAGCAATCGGCGGAGAAGTAGCAGGAAGCAGGGCAGCGGTAGATGCAGGCTTTGTTCCGCCGGAGCGCCAGGTAGGACAGACGGGAGTCACGGTCAGGCCGAAATTGTACATCGCCGTCGGAATCTCAGGAGCCATTCAACATCGTGCCGGGATGCAGGAGTCGAACAAGATTATCGCAATCAACACCGATCCTGATGCCCCGATCTTCAGCATAGCCCACTATGGAATCGTCGGGGATGCGATGGAAGTTTTGCCTAGATTCATAGAAGTCTACAAGAACAAATTGAAATAGAGCGAAGATGCCGAATTATTTTCTTGACAACAGGGATCTCTTGTTTCACTTTGACAGTTTCTCGCGAAGAGACGATTTTGGAGATATGCACACCATCGTATCAATTGCCGAGGATGATTATCAACAGGCAAAGGAGTTCAGCTACGCGCCGATAAACTACGACGATGCCATGGAGAACTACAAGAAAGTTCTTGAAGTGGTAGGCGATCTCGCGGCGAACCGGATCGCGGCCCGCACTTCGGCAGTTGATCATGATGGAGCCACGATCATGGATGGAATTGTCTCGTATGCCGCGGGGACGAAAGAGAACCTGCACGAGCTGGCGCAAGCGGACCTGATGGGTATGGTCCTACCGCGGAAATATGGTGGCCTGAATTTTCCGTTCAGCATTTACATGATGGCTGTGGAAGTCGTCTCCCGCGCGGATGCATCGTTGATGAATCTGTTCGGCTTGCAGGACATCGGCGATACGATCAGAAAATTCGGGAGCGAATCACAGCGACAGGAATTCCTGCCGAGATTCAGCACGGGTGAGTACACGGGTGCCATGGCGTTGACCGAGCCTGATGCCGGTTCGGATCTCCAATCGGTTAAGCTTCAGGCTTACCAGGATCCTGAAGGGCAGTGGTATCTGCGAGGTGTCAAACGCTTCATCACCAACGGTTCCGGCGACGTTCTCCTTGTTCTTGCCCGTTCCGAACCCGGTACGAAAGACGGTCGCGGTTTGAGTATGTTCGTTTGTCACCGTGGAAACACTCTCAAAGTGCGCCGCATAGAAAACAAGCTCGGCATTCACGGCTCTCCGACATGTGAGCTCCAATTCAACGACACTCCCGCTCAGCTTGTTGGAAGCAGGAAATTCGGTTTGATCAAGTACGTGCTCGACCTGATGTACCGTGCGCGGATGGGTGTTTCGGCACAAGCGCTCGGCATCTCGCAGGCGGCATACGAGGAAGCATTGCAATACGCCAAAGATCGCGTGCAATTCGGACGGTCAATCTATTCTCTCCCAGCTGTTTCGAACATCCTGATAGACATGAGAGTGGCCCTCGAGGTCAACCGATCGCTTTTTTACTCGGCGGCATTGACCGTGGATCGGAAAGAAAAACTTGAAGCGGTGGTAGAGAAGTTGAGAGAGCAGGGGAAGCCTTTTGCGGAGCAAACTGCTGAGCTTAAGCAAGCGACAAAGGTTGCGAATCTTCTCACGCCGATAACGAAGTATGTGTTGACAGAGTCGGCTAACCGGATCGCATTCGATGCGCTTCAAATACACGGGGGCACAGGCTATATGAAGGAGTTCAGGGTGGAGCGGCTCGCCCGCGACGCGAGGATCACCAACATCTATGAGGGTACCTCCCAGTTGCAGATCGTAGCCGCGGCCGGTCAGGTTGTCAACGATATTCTGCAGGACTACTTCGACAAGAAAGAAGCAAAGGAGTATCATGGAGGATTGCTCCCACTCCTGAACTGTCTGAAAGAGATACGACAATTGTTTTATGAGAGTCTGAAGTTTGTGGTTGAGAAGAAGGACAGCAGTTTCCAGGATGTGGCTTCGAAAGACCTGGTGGAACTTTACAGCTATCTGATTATCGGCTACCTGGTATTGGACGAAGCGGAGCGAGATGCGAGAAAGGTCTTCATCGCCAACCGCTATATTTTGGGTTCGCTTGCGCTGGCAAGAAAGAATACCGAGTCGATAAAGAGCGGCCTGTACGCGGATCTTCTTCACGCCGACGAAATACTGCAGAATTGATGCATCCGTACCAGGGTAGACCGGCAGCTACCCCGAACAGACAATATTGTAGATAGACGGCCATTTGATCCATCATTCTCCGTAGCCTCGCATCTTCTCCCATTGTGGTTGCGTGTCTTCACGCGCCTTGTGGTTTGACATTGGCCGGTTTACCGTGTGCATTGGGGTACATTGAAAAGAGGGTAATACGAATGGGGCTAACGTGCGAAACGGGCGATGAGAAGGCTTTCCGCAAATGGCTTGAATGAGTGCATCTGCTGCCATGATGCGTATTATTCGGTCGGGGGATTTTCATAACCGATCAGGCACTATCCGTATCAATCGTGTTCAACCCCACTACTTTAGTTAGCGGCAGAAACCCACTGCCTATGGCAGTGGTGATGTGAAGATGGCTTCGCCAGTCGAACTCACCCCT
>JAKASW010000340.1 GCA_021818875.1 Bacteroidota bacterium | reverse complement strand
AGAATGTCTGGTAATCGGTGTATCCATTTGAACCGGTTATGCTGATAAGAAATGTTGCCATATAATCAACGGGTGCGTTGCTGCTCACCACGAAGCTGAAGGTGCTGCCCGGTCCTAAATTGTACGTGCCACTTCCATCCCCTTGAAGGGAACCGACGGACACGCTGCTGTTAACTATATTTACATAAGGATCATTCGGAGAGGAAAGAGTCAACTGAAGACCCGAAACGGACTGGAGATAATCTGTCACCGTCCCGAGAACATGAACGGTATCGCCCGCTATTGAAATACCGCCGCCGTTGTTGGGCATTATTGAACTGCCCAGCGCAATGCTCGCAACCTGAACTCCCGGTGACAAGACTGTAACGGCGCGGTAAGCATCGACCAAACCATACCCCATCTGATCGAAGAACCCCGTATTTCCAGGAAGACCATAAATATTGTCCGAGCTTACACGCACTTGCTCAAGAATTTGTTCCGGAGTGTAATTGGGGTGCAGGCTCGCTACGAGGGCAGCAACTCCTGCTGCGCAGGGAGACGCCATGGATGTTCCGTTTAAATAAGTGTATTGATCCGTCCCTATTGTCGACAATATCCCCGGATCGAGACCCGTGTTGCTTCCTCCCGGTGCACATACCGAAACGTTGTAGCTGTAGTTTGTATAGTAAGTCTTAACATCGTTCGAGTCAGTCGCCGCAACCGAAAGAACACCTTTGTAGTAAGCGGGAGTATCGAATTCGGTACTACCATCATTTCCCGCCGCCGCGACCACAAGCGAGCCTTCCGATTCCGCATAGGTTATCACGTCCTGCTCGTATTGCGAGTAGCCGACTCCTCCCCAGCTGCAGTTTATGATCTTTGCATGATGGTCGGCGGCATAAATGATCCCTTCAAACCCATAAACGATGTACGGCTCCCCGGTGCTTGGATCAACCATGTTGGCCTGCGAGGCTTTAACTGCCATGATCTCGCATTTCGGTGCAACACCTGAGGTCCCGATCGGATCTCCGACTGCAGCCACGATGCCGGCAACGTGTGTGCCATGTTCATCGGGCGGAGGGAAATCCTCCTTTGGATTGTTGTCCGGCGTCGGATCGCCGTTTGCGTCACCTAGTCCGCCGAAATCCCACCCGATAGAGTCGGCAGGATATTGTGTGTCCGTCTGCCAGTTCGGATTGTGCCAGATGTTCGGATAAAGATCGGGATGCATCCAGTTTACGCCCGTATCAACAATGCCGACAACAATGCTCGGACTTCCCTTTGTAATATTCCATGCACTGAAGGCATTAACCTTTCTCAGTGCCCACTGTTGCGCGATGAGCGTATCGGCACTGGCCGTTACTGCGGGGCCCATATCGTCGACTTTATAAATGTAATGCGGCTCTACATATTCGATGTCCGCGTTGTCCATCAGCGACTGTGCCATCATAGCTGGAGTGACCGTTCCGGAATATTGTACCAGATAAATATTGTCTAATACTTCCGACGCCTTGTTTATTTTCACCTTCAGCAAACTTAAAACAGATTTGAGAGTAGTCGGATTGGCTTCACTGATTATTCTTTTCTGGAGCTCGGGGACATTGTACA
Organism: Bacteroidota bacterium; assembly: GCA_021818875.1. Lineage (GTDB taxonomy): Bacteria > Bacteroidota > Ignavibacteria > Kryptoniales > JAKASW01 > JAKASW01. The sequence continues at coordinate 2,518 of JAKASW010000340.1, read as the reverse complement.
ATTCCTGCACGCTTGGGACCACGCTCGGCTTGAACTTGACAACGACAACACCCGGCAGCGCCATCTTGCGCGGATCGATTGTGGATTGAGGCTTGTAGATTCGTGGACCGCCCGTGATCAGCTTCGAAGAAGCAAAGACATTGGCGCTGAATATCGCCGTGACAAGTGGGACCAGAAGGATTGCGTGATGCATTCTGCGGTGGATCATTTCAGATTTCAAGAGACTTCTCCTTTGAAGGCAAACGGAAAGAAACTAAATTGGTAAGCCAACAAACCGGGACATCCTGCGGTTCCAGAGGCCGCAACAGTTCGAAGAATCCATCATCCGTTAAATTGATAATCCAATCCCTGCGGATATTGCGTTATAATAACCCACGCTGTAATCGGCATTTATCTGGAACGGGAACAACGAAAGATTGAGGCCAACCAGACCCCTGAAAGTGTCCTTCCCTGTAAGCTTGAATGAAATGGGCACGGGCTGGGAAAGCAACTGACCGACTTGAGAAGGCTGAAGAAGATAGTTGACGTCAAGCGTGGAACTCTCAACCTGTAATCCACCATAGACCGTCAGGATAGCGAACGTCTTGCTGACCTCCGCGTTGCCTGCAAACGCGGACTCCTTCACAACTCTCGATCCTGTATTGTCATAAATGGACAAGTTCTGCCAGCCAATCTGGACCGCGACATCCACTGGGATCAATGGTATGTACTGGCTGATGTTATGCTTTATGGCAAAACCAAAAAGGTTGACTGAGCCATAGGATGAAATCTTCGTCTTCGGCAAGTACCTGATAATCACATCAGTTCCGAACAGACTTCCTATGCCGAGCTGAGGGACGGGAAGAGCTGCAATGTTCGTATTAATCAGACCGCCGATAGTGGACACCGAATCGGTCCTCGAATAATTGACTCCGCCTATGGTCGTGTCAACAGTCCCGACAGCGTAGCCCGGTGATTTGCTTCCGAAAATTGTCGGAGCATTTGTCGTCTTGTATTCCACCGGAACCGCAACTGTCGGCAAACCGCCTTGGACAGGAAAGTACATCGTGTCCATGTAAGACAAGTTGAATGACTTCGCGGAGTTCGGGATTATTGCTGCACCGACTTTCACTCCGAGATAAAACTCAAGCCCAAACGGAAGTATTCCGCCCACTTTCGCCGTTTGAAAAAGGCCGGAGTTCAGGTCAACTCCAAATGCGTTCACGGCAGGTGTCATATAAGCCTTCGCGTAATCCGATCCCACCTTCGAAAGCTTTCCACCCAGACCCTGAGCATGCACAGAGCCGAAGGACACAAATATGATAATCGCTGCGAAAATAGTTTTCATCTGATTTTCTCCCTTGTTACTTGATTCATACAGGTGTCGAATTTAAAATCAATCTTTAAATCAACCTTTGCCTGGTGCTCCTTTTAATACCGTCTTCAATCTTTCAGTAACGGTACCGATCTCGCCGATGCCATCGACATCAACTAGAAGGTTCTTCTTCGCATAAAAATCTTTAACCGGCCTGGTCTGTTTCAAGTAGACGTCGAAGCGCCTTTCAATCGTTTCACGTTTGTCATCATCTCTCTGGTACAATTCGCCGCTGCATTTCGGGCACTTCATGTCGGCAAGTTTATCGGTCATTAGGTTGAAAATAGATCCGCAATTCCTGCAGACCCGACGTGAGGTCAGCCTGTTTATCAGCACCTCTTCATCGACTTCCATGCTGACGACCTTATCAACTTTGATCCTCTCTTTCTCAAATACCTTTTCAAGCGCCTCCGCCTGTGGAAGAGTCCTGGGGAAACCATCCAGTATAAAACCGCTAACGGCATCCTTCTCCTTGAGTCTGTCCTGGATAATTCCGATCACAACATCGTCAGGAACGAGTTCTCCTTTATCCATGAAGCTCTTTGCCTTAATTCCCAATTCAGCCTTGTGCGCCACGGCTTCTCTCAGGATGTCACCGGTTGCAATGTGAGCGACCTTCAATTCAATGGAAAGAATTTTTGCCTGGGTCCCTTTTCCCACTCCAGGGGGGCCGAATAATATGATTCTCATTTCAGATCAGACCTCAACGTTTCGATTTCGATTTTTTCAGAAAAGGACTCACGACCGAGTCGCCAGCCTGCCCCGCCTGCCGGACAAGCAGGGGCCTAAATAAAGAGCGCATTCAACGATTGCTTTGCAGCTTTGTGTCTTTGCGATCATAGACATTTTGGGAGGCCAGTTGACCGCACGCGCCGTCTATGTCTTCACCGGCATTCGACCGTACGAAAGCACTGATTCCCGCCTCGCGAAGCTCATTTGCAAATTCATCAATGCGGCTACTCGATCTCAGTTTAAGCGCTTCGGGATCAACCTGCAAGCCAAGATTATTCAGATGATTCAGCGGATGAAAGCGGAGGAGATTGATTTTCATCGGAATCTGACCGGACAGTTTTACGAGTCTCTTCACGTCTTCGCTTGTGTCGTTCAGGCCATCGAAAAGTATGTATTCAAAGGTGATACGATCATGACGGATGCGGGCAAACT
>JAKASW010000339.1 GCA_021818875.1 Bacteroidota bacterium | reverse complement strand
GATCTCAGGCTGACAGCGCATCTCCGTTCGCGCCGGTGAACAATGAGGTGAAAGTGACCGGGGAAAAATCCAAAGGGTCACAAGTTGAAGGCAAAAACCACGAAAAGAAATCCCCGCAAATCAAAGACGTGAAGATCGATTTCCAGGGGCTGAGCCAGAGAGCTGTCGAAGTTCCAATCGCGCCGAACAACATCACAGGCATCAGCTCGACAGGAGACCGAATTTACTACCTCACTGAACCCACGATGGGGCTTTCCGGTAATGTGCCAGGAGAAGAGTCCGCTCTCCACTGCTATGATCTAAAGGACAGAAAAGACACGGAAATCCTCTCGCCAATTGATGGTTACCAGCTTTCCGCCGACGGTAAGTATATCATTTACCAGGATAAGAAAACTTTCGGCATAATCACGTCAAACCCTAAAGAGGAGAAAGTCGGCGGCGGAGAGCTGAACCTTTCCAGTATGAAGGAGTTCGTAAACTTCCATGAAGAATGGGCCGAGATGTTCAACCAGGCCTGGCGGCTCGAGCACGAGTTCTTCTACTCACCCGAGATGAACGGTGTGAATTGGAAAGCGGTCAAGAAAAAGTATGAAGTACTGGTTCCATATATCAACAATCGGTACGACCTTACTGGTCTCATAAGCAGTATGATCGGTGAGCTTGGCAACTCGCACACGTATGTTGGCGGTGGATATTATCCGCAAATTCACGCGGTGCAAACCGGGCTCCTGGGGGCCAATTACACCCTCGACAAGGCCAGCGGTTACTACAGGATCAGCAAAATTATGATCGGGTTGAATACAAAATCGAACAGGATCTCGCCTCTGACACTGCCCGGAGTGAATGTCCATGAAGGCGATTACATCCTTGCAATCAACAACCTGCCCGTGAAGTTTCCGATGAGTATTGACAGCGTAATGCAGAATACTGTCGGAACCACCGTGACCTTGCTCGTGAACTCAAAGCCGGAACTCAAAGGCGCATGGGAAGCGAAAGTAAATCCGATCGGCAACGAGCTGGATCTTCGTTACAACAACTGGATAGTTTCGAAGCGCCATCTCGTTGACAGTCTCTCGCACGGTAAGATAGGCTATGTCTATTTGCCGGATATGGAAGCTGCGGGACTCAATGCCTTCGTTCAACAGTACTATCCGCAGATTACAAAGGAAGGACTGATAATCGACGAGCGCTACAATGGCGGCGGCTTTATCGATGAGCTTCTTCTCGAACGGCTCAGGAGAATACTTGTCGGAATGTCCATGTCGCGTCATGGAGCGCCGACGACCACTCCGTCGCCTCTATTCAACGGCTACATGGCATGTCTCATTAACGAGTATTCGGCATCCGATGGCGATATATTCCCTTACTACTTCAGGAAGTATCATCTCGGGCCGCTCATCGGCACCAGGACGTGGGGCGGAGTTAGAGGCATTACCGGTTTCAGACCGCTGATCGACGGTGGCTATATCACCGTACCACAATTCTCGATTTACGGACTCAAGAGCGAATGGATAATAGAGAACTGGGGTGTGGTGCCGGACATGAAAGTGCACCAGACGCCGAAGCTCGTGATGGAAGGCCATGATCCTCAAATCGAGGCAGCAGTCAACTACCTTATGAAGGAAATTGAAAAGAACCCGAAGAAGCTTCCGCCGAAGCCACCATACACGCCAGCATTCCCGCCTGAACCTCAGTATTAATGGACTCGAAGAACAGAGTGGAAAGCGGATCGCACGAATCAACAAGTAAGTCGGCCAGCCTGGTCGACTTACTTTCAGGACACGTTCGTTTCGACGCACGGGACGCTGTTCCAAAAGGCTGTCTGCCTCATTCCCTCTACGATCTACGATCCCGTAGGGAGGTCGTTGATCGAATGATTGTATCGGGAGTCCGCCTTTCAAAGCGGACTGGACTCCCGCCTGCCTGTCCGGTAGGTAGACTTAGAGCGCGCGGAAATGAGAGATCGGTTGACGTATTAGTTCTTTTGGGACTACCACTGGAGAGCCGATCAACCCTACTCGTGCATCATCGGCGTGCTGGTCCTTGTAATGCACGATTCCGAATCGAAGATCATATCAAGAAGCATCGGAGAAATCATTTAACATGGAGAATTCCTTATTCCATCCCTTGAACTAACCATCTTCATGGTCGTTTCACTGGCTGTGCTTTTCATTTCCAGAAACGGTCTCCGTGATCGTCACTCGTACGGGTACTATCGCTTCTTCGCACTTGAGTTTACATTGCTTTCTGTCGTTGCAAACCTCCGGGTATGGTTCGACGATCCGCTGTCCATCCAGCAGGTAATATCATGGCTCCTTCTGGTATGTTCGCTGTATCTTGCGGTTTCCGGATTCAGGCTCGTGGAGTTCTCGCGCGCCGCTGACGGATCAAATCCAGGCAAACTGGTGGAGACCGGCATCTACTCGCACATCAGACACCCTTTATATTCATCTCTCATTTTTCTGGCGTCGGCAGCGTTCTTTAAAAAGCCGTCGCTCTTTTCTGCAATATTGCTGTTCGGTTCAATCTACACGACTGCTGTCACGGCGACAGCGGAAGAGAAGGTCAACATCACGAAGTTTGGAAAGCTGTATGAGGATTATGTGGAAAGAACACACATGTTCTTGCCTTATATTTTCTGATTAATCAACACGGTGCCAAGATTGTAACCACTAAACAATGAGGCACCAGGTTATGTTGAATTATGATTTGACCGCCGGTTTTTCTATGAGCCACGGTGCCTTTGTGGTTGAAGACGGTGTTATCAGCAAGCTTCTTAGGAGGAGAAATTGAAAGAACGATTGAAAGTGTCCGGACAGGATTTCAAGAGGCTCTTTGTTGAGTGGGGTAAGTACTACTCGTTGCCGCTGAGCTGGAAGCTGAAACAATGGCTGATATTCGGCGAGTTGATGCTACTGGTCGTTATATCCGCGTACTTTGACGAGCCGGTCAGGTACTTCTTCTTCACTCTTCACGGTCCGGTCGAAAACAAGATCGCGGGCTTCGTCCATCTCTTCGGTACCGGTCGCCCAACGCTTTGGCTATTCTTTGCTTTCTACATCGTCGGGTTTGCCGCGAACTGGAAGAAGGCTCGTGACTATGGGATCATGCTGGTACAGGGATTTCTATATCCAGGACTAATAACTATCGCATTGAAATCGGCTGTCGGGCGCTGGCGCCCCTGGAATGGTCACGGCCATCTGACTTTCAGCCCGTTCATCACCGGTCCAAACGCTTACCTGTCATTTCCTTCCGGCGATGTCGCAGTCGTCTTCGGACTCTCAATAGTCATGGCCTCACTGGTGGACAACAAGATCTGGAAGGCGCTCTGGATACTCCTTGCGATACTGGATTCGCTGTCGCGGATCTATTATGACGCGCACTGGTTTTCCGATGTGGTGTTCTCCACTATCAACGCGGGGATCGGAACATGGTGGATAGTGAAAAACTATCGCAGGACGGAGGGATTGAGGACAACCTGAAAGGGGAAATCTAATGAGCATCGAGAATGTGCGATCTCACTTGAAGAAGTGGAATCGCGACAAAGATATAATTGAGTTCAACGTATCGAGTGCCACTGTCGAGCTTGCGGCGCTTGCCTTAAAGACGCAGCAATCACGAATTGCAAAGACTCTGTCTTTCAAAAGTGACGATGGTGCACTTCTGGTTGTGACCGCCGGCGATATGAAGATCGATAACCAGAAGTTCAAGCAGGAGTTCGGCCTCAAAGCGAAGATGTTGAACCCCGATGAAGTCAAAGAATTGGTCGGTCACGAAATCGGCGGCGTCTGCCCATTCGGCGTCGATCCCGCGGTGAAGATCTTTCTGGATATATCTCTGAAAAGGTTCGACACCGTTTTTCCCGCCTGCGGCAGCCCAAACTCAGCGATAGAGATGACCTGCAAAGAACTTGAAGAGACGTCTGAAAATGCGAGATGGGTCGACGTCTGCAAAGTTAGGGAAATTGTTTAGTCAGCGGCAGAAACCTACTCCCTATGGCAGTGGTGATGTGAAGATGGCTTTGCCAGTCGAACTCACCCCTTTCTCCCCTCTCTTTTTCGAAAGAGAGGGGACGGGGGTGAGTTCGGTTGGAGATGCTGAATTTCTT
>JAKASW010000338.1 GCA_021818875.1 Bacteroidota bacterium | reverse complement strand
TTCCGATCTCAACATTATGCGAAGCTCAATTTGGAGTATTATGGACTTGACAAATTGATTGATTTCAGGATAGAGAATGCGGAACATACAAGTTTTCCAGAAGGGTGCTTTGACATAATATTCTCCGTCAACTTGATTCACCATCTTGAAAACCCTTACAGGGCCGTTGAAGAACTCGTTCGGATACTTTCTCCACAGGGTAAACTTGTCGTGGCCGATTTTACGGAAAAGGGTTTCCAAATCATGGATAAAATTCATGCGCTTAATGGTAATACACACGATAGAGGAAAAGTCACTCTCTCAGATATTGAAGTCTATCTGATGAACAGAGGTTTCTTGGTTAGAAATTCATACAGCGAAATTCAGCACGTCCTTGTTGCTAGGAGAAGTGTCGCATAGACGTATTTAGCTCCGTCACGAGCGAAAAAGGTTGGAAATGAAAAACAATCAAAGCGGTGATCGAATGTGACTGACACGAAGGAACTGTCGATAGAAAAATGGGGATGGGGATCGATAGGTGTAAACATCATCGTCAGCTTGCTGAACCTCGGCATTTCCGTCGCTTCGGGGAGCTTGGCAGTCAGCGCCGAAATGACGCATAACCTTGTCGATTTCACCGCATCGGTAGTTCTGCTCATCGGGCTGAAAATTTCGCATCGGCAAAGCAAAGATTTTCCTTACGGGCTTTACAAGGTGGAGAACTTTGTCGCCGTTGCGGTATCGGTTTTAATATTTTTCACTGCGTATGAGATAGTTGAAAAAGCGTTATTTGGATCACTTGAGAATGTGACTGTGAAATTATGGATGCTGTTTGGCGTGGTTCTCTCAGCTGCTATCCCGCTCGTGTTCAGCAGCTACCAGCTTAAGGCTGGAAAGAGAAGCAATTCACCAAGCTTGATTGCCTCTGCACAGGAATACCGTACTCATGTGTTCTCATCTGGAATCGTGCTTCTCGCTTTGGTGGCGCAGTTGACAGGTGTGCGGATAGATCGTTGGGCAGCATTGGTTGTCGTGGTTTTCATCCTGAAGACCGGCTGGGATCTACTGCGTGATGGTATGCGAGTTCTTTTGGATGCTTCTCTTGACAGTGCAACCTTGAGTGAAGTGAATAAAATTATCGAGTCCGATCCCGCAACGGTGAAAGTGAAGACCTTGACTGGACATAATTCGGGGAGATACCGATTCCTCGAGGCTGAAGTGGAGTTTAGGGTGACTGATTTGCGCGAAGCGCATACCGTCAGCGAGCGGATCGAGCAAGCAATTCGAGAAAAGGTCCTCATGTGGAACGTGTGCTCATTCATTATGAGCCTGCGGCTCGCACAAATCTCCGATATGCTTTTCCTCTTTCGACAGCAGATGGTAAATTGAGCGACCATTTCGGCGAGTCTCCTTACTTTATGTTTGTCACGCTGAATTCCGCCGACAACACAATCGAAAAGAAGGATGTAGTGCCGAATCCATATTGCCACGAAGAGAAAGCCAAAGGAATCAGAGTAGCTGAGTGGCTGGTGGCTCAGAAAATTGATAAGGTATTTGTCAGGGAAAGTTTGCAGGGGAAGGGACCTGAGCATGTACTTGCAAATGCCGGCGTTCAGGTAATTACATTTGAAGATAAAAATCTGGATCCGGTAGTTGGCCGAATTGTCGCTGAGCATTCGGGTGAAGGCAAATGACCAGGATCCTTGTCTGGGCAATAATGTTAGTCGGCGGCGCCGCAGCAGGATTATGTTTTGATAATGTCCTGTTCACTGGCATTCACGCGAGCGTTCTGTTCCATTTCATCAGCTTGGCGGTCGGCATCTCCCTCCTCTTTGTTGTGATGAGGATAAGTAGAAACACGGGCCGGACTCTCGCGAAATACGGTCGCAAGGGAAATCTGAAAAGGATGGAGACGAATGTTCTCGTTAAGGAGGGCGCCTACAACTATATGCGTCACCCCATGCACCTTGGTCTCCTGTTTTTTCCTTTGAGTATTGCTTTCCTGATCGGCTCTCCAACTTTCATACTTATAATTGCTCCTGGGGAAATAATTGTAATGCTTCTCATGATTAAGTTTCTGGAGGAGCCGGAAGCTATCAGGAAATTCGGGAAACAATACATCGAATACAAAGAGGAGGTTCCATCTTTCTGCTTTAAGATAGAATGTTTGAAAGAGCTATTTAAGGACGTGCATAAGAGCTGACATAGAGCAGATGTCAGTCATCATGCGGTGAAAAAAAGAAACGCGGCGGGTGATGTGGGGAGGTGCACAACAATGCTGTCAGCAGACGAACATCGTGGTACAGTCATGTTGTGTATCATGCATGCAATTTCTCGCGCTCAAATTCCACCCTAATCGCCCAATAAGTATGAATCCTTAGAAAGCTCTCTATCATCTTATCAATGGAATTGATAAGCATTATTTAATAGAATTATCAAGGTTCTTGATAAGGTAGAAATTTATTATGACTCCTCTTACGGCAGTGATATACTCTTTTCTTTTCGGATTACTCCATGGTGTTTTGCCTGACGAGCATACCTGGCCGATCACGTTCAGTTATGCTATCGGCGGTGCAAGCGGGAAGGAAGGGATGAAGGCGGGACTATTTTTCTCGGCCGCATTTACAGTTCAGCGTCTTCTTCTTTCTGAACTTGCGTATCTTGCGTTAGCTCCATTTTTACTTTCCCCAACGATCAACGGAATTGTCTACATGGTCGTCGGGTTTGCGATGTCTGCGGCAGGCTCGATTGTTCTGCGGAAGAACCGTTACCCGCATTTGCACATCATGGGACACCATCACGAGGAGGCAAAGGACATGGGGAGATCGATGTCGGTTTTCTCCAGGCACCATCATGAGTCTCCATCCGTAGAAGCGCCGCCGCCGCCAGCTCAGTGGACAATTGTCCATGGTTTCATTGCCGGTTTTGGTTTCGGCGGGTTCTCTCTGTTCGTCAACACCGTGGCTGCTCCGGCTATGGGGAGTGCGTGGTTAGGATTTTTGCCGGGACTCGTCTTCGGGCTTGGTACAATGATAATGCTTATCGTAATCGGCTATATCTTTGGTGCTTCGATGCGGTGGAGCCATTTGTTTAGCGAAGCTGAGATCAAGCAGATCGGCGCTCAAACCGGTGGCCGTACGTTGTTCTTCGGCGGGATTCTCTTTGGCGTCTTTGGAATTGTAACACTTCTCGGCTGGAACCGCGGTCTCCCGATTGATGTGGGGTATCTGCTCATCGGTCTGTTCATGCTGCTCGTAGCAGTTCCGGCGCTTGTTTATACATTGAAGGAAGTCCTGGCGGCAAGACACCATCTTGCTGAAAATCCATGAATCGCCGCACCATGATGCTTATCGAAGGATGCGTTTGTCGTTAGTATTTTCAGCTCGTCTGAGATTTGCCGTATTAGACGGGCTAACAACAAGTTTTAGAAAAAGCCTTCCCACGAAATCTTCCTTGTGCTGACCCCTGGCTGTTTGCAAGTCACCAAAATAGAGCCTTGATTCATTATGAGCATATGCTTATAATGAAACGTTCACGGAGAAATGAAACATGGCTCGACCAGCTTCAAGAAGAAAAATATGTCACCCGCCCCTTTACGTCCATTTCCAGCCTGTGTCCAAGGCGAGGTCGGAATATGAGGAGATTGTTTTGACTCTCGACGAGCTGGAGGCAGTTCGATTAGCTGACCATGAAGGCATGTACCAGGATGAGGCAGCAGAGAAGATGGGGGTTTCCCGTCCGACATTTGGAAGAATTATAGAGGCCGCAAGGAAAAAGATAGCGGGTGCGATCGTGACCGGAAAAGCTATCAGGGTTGAGGGAGGCGAGGTGGATATCCACGGGAAAGGAATGTACCACTGCTACGACTGTCATTACAGCTGGAAGCTTGCCGGAAAGCAGAAGAAATGTCCGCGGTGCGGAAGTGACAATGTCTTTCACATTAAAGGAGGCTAAGTTTTGCCTTTAAAACAATATCGTAAGGAGAGATCAACATGAATCGAAGTCATAGCGGCGGCGGCATGGGCTCAGGCGGCTTTTGTGTCTGCCCCAGCTGTGGTTACAAAAAGCCTCATGTGGCAGGTGTGCCCTGCATGGAGGAGAAATGTCCGAAATGCGGAAAGGTGTTGATGCGCG
>JAKASW010000026.1 GCA_021818875.1 Bacteroidota bacterium | reverse complement strand
TTCTGTTGCCGCCTTCATCACCGCTGTGGGAATACAAGACCTGAAATCTCTTTTGTCGAAGTCGAACCGGAAGGATAACAGAAGTAATAATAATGAGATGAAGAGCGTCTGAGGTGATGGCTCACTTCCAGGATCAGAACGATAGCCATCATCTTCGGTGGCTGTTTGACAATCACCTCTTTGCGAAATTCCCGCATACTTTACGCGGGAATCTTTCTGATTTCCCAAATAGATTCACGATGCCGCATATCCGAATGACGCATACATATCTGAGATTATTGAGCGGCATACGAGCGCTCGGGAATGTCGTATCCAAACAAACCTCTAAAGTTCGCCGTTGCTCAGCTCGCTTTGTCGGTAAGGCATCGGTAGCAAGTACCATCGTCATCTTACTATTTCTCTTTTTAGGGCGAAGCTCCTTCGCTCAAGTCCCTTCTGTCATCGCTCCATCATCCCCTCAATTCGGCCGTTCACATTTTCCGGAAGTAATGGTCCACGTAAACGCCGGTAGAATTATCTCCCACATAGGTCCCTATTTCTACGGCCTTAACGTGGCACGGTGGGATGAGGATCTCTTCCCCGGCCCGTCGAGAGATATGCTTCTCGATTGTGACAGGGATGCAATACGAAAAGTGAAAGAGGCCGGCTTCACAGTGCTCAAATATCCGGGAGGGAACGATGCGGATCATTATATATGGAACAGTCCCGACAACAGTGCCGGTGACATGAACACAGACGAGTACGCCGCCTTTCTGAGGACGATAGGTGCTCAGGGTTTTATCACCGTCAATTTCAACGAATCTCCCCGGCTTGCGGCCGATTGGGTGAAGTACTGTAATGTGTACCATCATTATGACATCAAATATTGGGAAGTGGGAGACGAGCAGTGGGGAGCCTGGGCATCGGGGCACACCACACCTGAAAAGTATGCGGCCAGGTTCATCGAGTTTGCGAAGGCGATGAAAGCGGTCGATCCCACGATCGAGGTAGCGGCGGATGTGATGCCGTCGGCTAATCCGAAAGATTGGACCTGCCGTGTCCTGAAGGCCGCGGGCAATTATATTGACTTCGTTACCTTTTCCTACTATCCCCTTACCAACAAACATGCGAACGCCGATTCACTCTTTGCAAGTCTACCGATGTACAGGCGTGATTACGAGGCTATACGAAAGGCACTTCAGGAGGAACTGCCGGCCGAAAAAGCCGACACGATGTGGATAGCGGACGTCGGATATAATTCTATCTCCGGCCGTCCCGGTCCGTTCTCGATGTCGACGGCAAACGCGCTCTGGCTTGCGGATCTCGTCGGTACCATGGCCGAGCTGGGTGAGAAGGTGTCGTGTTATTGGGCGCTGCACAATTCTTATCCTCCGGGTGGCGGCGACTATGGGCTGCTGTCCGAGGACGGCAAAGATACGCCCCGAAATAACTACTACATCTTTTCGATGTACACTCATCTATTCGGTAAGAGTGTCATAGAAACCAGCTCATCCGATTCGTCGCTACCGGTTTACTCCAGTTTGATCGGCAACGACACGCTGGCGATTATTCTCATCAACAAGAATTCACACTCATCCAGGACTGCCGGCATCAGCCTAAACGATTTTCAACCGGAGGACTCTGCGGGAGTATGGATCTTCAATGCGACTCATAAGCTCGACAGACTCGCCGACCTCCGAAATGTTGGTCAAACTTTCCGGCAGGAAGTCCCCCCTTATTCGATTGTTGTCCTCCATCTTCTGAGGAAGGGAACTGTCTTTCCTCCGCGCAATCTCGCACTTCACGCTCGCGCGACGGCGTCGAGTTATGCGAGGAACGGGCCGAACTACGGACCGGGGAGTGCAGTTGATGGGAGGATGTATACTCGATGGGCTTCAGCCGCACTGTGGGGCGAGGATAAGGGTTTGGACAGACAATGGTTTGAGGTTGATCTCGGCAAACCGTATGAAATAGACAGTATCGCCATCTACTGGGCCGACGGCCATGGTGTGAAATACAAGATCGAAGTTTCCGTTGATGGAAAGAAGTGGGCGACGATCTACAGTGAAAGCGAAGGGCAACGCGGGTTGAAGAGCATTCTGTTCAAGCCGGCGGAAGCCCGCTTCGTTAGAATCAGCGGCACAAAGGGATCGCCTGCCATTTCGAGTTATTCTGTTTATGAGTTCGAAGTTTTTGATTCAAAACCAAATTGATAGAAGAGATGAGTGCACTGGCTAATAAGACATCGGGGCAAGGCAATCGACAGGGATCCACAATCGTGGGCACGAAACCGATTGGCCAAAGGGTAAAACTCGGGAGCGAAGTACTGCTGGAATCTGGAATTGGATTCATGACCGGTAAGCGTGTCGGTGTTATCACCAATCATACGGGTGTACTTCCGAATGGCGAACATGTGGTGGACGCAATCCGGTCAATTCCGGGAATCACAATTGCGGCCCTGTTTTCACCGGAGCATGGCATTCGCGGCGACGTGCCGGCGGGAGCACACATAGGTCACGAGGTTGATCCGAGCACAGGTGTTCAGGTTTACTCATTGTACGGCGAGCATAACAAGCCTGAGAGATCTATGCTCGAAGGTGTCGATACTCTGGTATACGATATACAGGACATCGGCACTAGATTTTATACATATATAAGCACGCTTGCACTAGCGATGGAGACCGCGGCGGAAAACGGAATCCCGTTTGTGGTTCTCGATCGTCCCATGGTGACTGCTGGAAATGCAGTCGACGGTCCGATGATCCAGGATGACCAGCGATCTTTCATCGGGATGCTTCCTCTTCCCATTCTGTACAGCCTGACTCCCGGCGAGCTCGCAGGGCTTATCCAGGAGGAATATCTGCGGCCGAAAAAGCTGATGACAGACGTCCACGTTGTAAAGATGAGCAACTACCGCCGGTCGATGTGGTATGATGAGACCGGTTTTCCCTGGAGACCGCCGTCGCCGAACGTGCCGACCGTTGAGACGGCCATCATTTATCCCGGTGCCGCGCTCGTTGAGGGAACGAATGTCAGCGAGGGCCGTGGAACACCTTGTCCTTTCAAATACATCGGTGCTCCGTTCGTCGACGGCGGGAAACTCGCGGAGCTCCTGAATTCACATGAGTTACCGGGTGTCACTTTTCAACAGATAGATTTCACGCCGAGGGACCTCGTCTTCGTTTCCCATCCGCGGTTCAAGGATAAGCCGTGCCATGGTATAGAGATTTCCGTGACGGACAGAAATTTGCTGAAGGCCGTTGAGGTTGGTGTTGCGGTAGTTTGTGCATTGAAGAAACTCTACCCGGCCGAGGTGACGTTCCGCGGAGACGGGGCTTTCGACAGACTGGCCGGTGACAGAAAAGTCAGAGAGATGATAGATGGGGGGGCAAGCTACAATGAGATTTCAGCGATGTGGGAAGAAGGGCTGAAGAAATTCGGAGAATCGAGAAAGAGGTACTTCCTCTATTGACAACGTTGACGAATCACAGGACTTATTGACGAAATGGTCGCGACATATTATTGTCCGATCCGGCAACTGAATCTCCAAAAATCGAGAAATAGTTTCCTGGTTTCGCGACAGGTTCTTAAAGTGCTCTAAACTTGTGTTCGCGGTCAATTTAATGACTTGGGAAATCGGCGGCCAACATATAAATTTTAGCCGGACAATTTTGGTCATTTGCCCCGTGGTGTAATTGGCAACACGCCTGACTCTGGATCAGGAAACTCAAGGTTCGAGCCCTTGCGGGGCAGCTTTTCTATTTCAAATTGTGGAAGACAAATTTCGGATTTGTTGGCAGAACTGGTTTATCAATCCGAAATCCGATATTCCTCCGAAAGAGTAGTTTTGTGAAATCCTCCGCCAAAGGCGGATCAGACTCCGGCAGAGAAATGCTCATGGCGCTATCGTCTAGTGGCCTAGGACGTCGCCCTCTCAAGGCGAAAACACGGGTCCGACTCCCGTTAGCGCTACAATTCCCGACTTTGCCGGGAAATTTCCAAGCCGCAAAATTCGAATGAGCGCCAAATTGTAAGAACAAAAAACGAATCAAAGAAGAGCCGTCGGTTTTGCAGTTTGAAATCTGCGATGCTCAATATTGTCTGTGTGGAATGCGGCATGGCGCCGGTGGCGCTCATCTGGAGCTTGATGTGTGGATCTTGTGGCCTAATCCAGAAACTTGCTGATCGTCGACTCGAAGAATGCTTTGTCCCTTTCACCAATCCATTTGTCGACTATCTGTCCGTTCTTACTTACTATGAACGAGGTCGGTATCGCGTTGATGCTGCCGAAGGCGTTCGCAATGTCGTCGTTGTCGATGACGATTTGATAAGTCAGCCCGTGCTTCGCAGCAAAATCGGAAACATGTTTCAGCATACCATCGCCCCTGTCCTCAGAAACTCCAACTACTACTAAACCCTTCGAGGCGTATGCCTTGCTCAATGACTCTATGTCCGGCAACTCCGCCTTGCACGGGCCGCACCACGTTGCCCAGAAATTTATCAGAACCGTCTTCCCTTTCAGATCTGACAAAGAGACTAACCGTCCTTCACTGTCATACCAGGTGAAATTCGAAGCGTCTGCACCTGAGGAAGGCGCTACCGTTGAGACCATAGAAACGTTCTGCATATATTCGCTTTTGAGTGCGGCGGCATGAGAAGCTGCCGAGGCTGTTGTTGAGCCTCCTTTGGGCTTGCTGCTGCAAGAAGCAAAAAGAAATAACGACGCGAGAAGCAATGGGTATTTCATTGTGTCGGGGATTCATTTGAAGTTTTGAGATAGCCAGCCAGGTCTGACTTACCGAGATTTGAAGTCATAATGCAGATGTGGTCACCATGACCCCAAACGACTTGCACATCTCCGTAGGCATCCATCGTCCAGAATTTCTTTTGCTGCTGAAGCGTGTTCAGGCAATCTGCGGGCAAAGTCACCTTCTTTAAGTCCAGGAGCTGCTTCGAGAAGCCGTAGATGTAGATATAGGTTTCTCCCATCTTGTAGACAATCTGGAAAGTCTTCTGCCCGTCAACCGAGGAAACGCTTCCCCCGATCCACTGCGCGGCAGGAACTGCAGGAAGCTGCATTATGTATCCAGCGTTCTGCGCGACAAACTTGGCGACGTCGCCGGAAGTAAAGGAAGTGATTTGCGGCCTGAACTGGCCATTGAGTACATTTTGGAAATTGCTTTCCACAAGGGAAAGTGAAACCTGGCTGGAGCCGCCGTTAGCATTATTCTTCGATGTTGGCGAACTCGGCATTATCACGTTTGACATGTTGGTGAGAAACAGCACTACTGCAACTACGAGAACAATCCCCACAGCAAGCAGCGGCTGCAATAGGTTGTTAACTGCATATCTGTTCGAATGTACTTCTTCAACTGTTGAGACATCCATCGAAGTAATTTCTTTAAGTATTGCTTTTTCCACGTCGTCAGGGACATCCACCAGAGTTATTCTTCTTCTGAGGTAAGCCTTGGTGAGCTTTTCAAGCTCGAACTCGTCCCTGCAGCTTCCGCAAATTTCAATATGTTCGAAGAATCCCGAGGACTCCACTCTTTCGAGCTGGTTGTCCACGGCTCCACTCATCAAATCACGGGATTCCCTGCAATCCACCTTTGTCGACTCCTTTGAGCTGAGCCGAAAGTCCTCCTCGGCGTCAACTCGTCCCGCGCACCGGGACTACATTCAATCTTGTTCTGATTCATCTT
Source organism: Bacteroidota bacterium (assembly GCA_021818875.1). Classification (GTDB taxonomy): domain Bacteria; phylum Bacteroidota; class Ignavibacteria; order Kryptoniales; family JAKASW01; genus JAKASW01. The sequence continues at coordinate 17,921 of JAKASW010000026.1, read as the reverse complement.
CTTCTACATCTTTGAATCCATGGTTCAGCGCATAAGATCTCAGCATCGAGCGCAGCATTTTTCTGCCGCGGTGCAGCCGTGATCTGACTGTCCCGATAGGTATTTCGATGAAGTCGGCAATTTCTTCGTAGGTGTATCCTTCAATATCACACAGGATGACCACGGTTCTAAAATCTTCCGGAAGATCCTGTAAAGCTTTTGCAACTTCGTCCTCGAATAAGTTGCCGAATATCTTTTCCTGCAAATCATTGGTATCGGTCGCCGTACCTTTGACACTTGCATAGAACTCTTTTATATCATCGTAATCAATCTTGTCCGGCTCTTTCGATTCTTTCCGGTACCGATTGATGTATGAGTTCTTCATTATTCGGAACAACCACGCTTTGGCGTTTGTTCCCGGAGCATACTTATCGAAGAATCGGTATGCTTTCATGTATGTTTCCTGAACGAGATCCTTCGCGTCATCCGGATCTCCGGTCATTCGAAGTGCAAAGTTGTAGAGAGCTGGCATGTGCGGCAGCATCTCTGTTTCAAATGTCTTGTGTCTTGTCTGTGCTTGTTCCATTTAAAAAGGTAAGTTCGGCAATGTCAAATCGAGCTGCTCAACTTTTTTAGTATAATATTCGATTCAGACTAAGGCAAGGAAAGCTGCCTGTGGAAACTCTTCGCAGGGATGTGTTATAATCCATCGTACTGCAAACTATAACTAAAACAGCGAAAAAAGTTCATGATTATGAAAAGGCGCATTCTTGGAAATAATGGGCCAAAACTTGCAGTTGTCGGGTTCGGCGCATGGGCAATAGGCGGGCCATGGGAATTCGGGTGGGGCCCGGTAGACGATGAGATTTCGATCAAAACGATCCGCCGCGGTCTGGAGTTGGGAATCAATTGGATCGATACCGCTGCAGTTTACGGGTTAGGTCACTCCGAAGAAATGGTGGCAAAGGCCATCATGGAGACTCGTAACGACGTGTTCATCGCCACAAAGTGCGGAATGATTTGGGACGACCGGCGGAGAGTAAGAATCCACCTTGGGCCAAAGAGCATCAGGAATGAAATTGAAAACAGTCTAAGAAGATTGCAGACGGATCACGTAGACCTTTACCAATTCCACTGGCCTGACCCTGAGACTCCCGTCGAAGAATCCTGGTCTATGATGGTACGCCTGAAGGAAGAGGGGAAGGTAAGATATATAGGCGTGTGCAACTTCGATGTGCCTCTTCTCAAGCGCTGCTCCACGATAGCACCTGTCCAGTCGCTCCAGCCGCCCTACAACCTGGTGAAGCGGCAGGTAGAACCGGAGATCCTGCCTTATTGTCTCCAGGAGGGAATCGGAGTGATAGCATACAGCCCGATGATGTCGGGCCTTTTGACCGGCAAGTTTGATTTGAAGCGGCTTGCTGCTGACGATTGGCGGCGAAGGGACAGGGTTTTTCAGGAGCCGCTTCTCTCCAAAGGATTGGCATTCGTTGAAAGGCTTCGGCCGATCGCGGCGAAACACAAGAAGACTGTCGGCCAATTAGCAGTCGCGTGGGTAAACTCAAACCCTGCAGTTACTTCTTCAATTGTTGGTGCGAGGACTCCCGATCAGGTTGAAGAGAATGTTGCGGCTGACTTCACCCTCACGGAAGATGTCATGGATGCTGTTGAGACCGCATTGAAGGAAACTGTCGAGTGATTTGACAGTTACCCGACATTTTGATGGTGAATGCTAAAAGATACCGATAGGGTCGTTTTTTTCGGCGATTCGATAACCGAGCGGGGAGATTTGCCGGGCGGATATGTCAGCCTCATCAGAGAGAAACTATCCGCGAATCTTGGTTCACATGGCCCTCGGGTTTTCAATGCCGGTATAAGTGGGAACAAAGTTACCGATCTGATTGCGCGACTGGATCGTGACGTTATATCGAAGAAATCGACCCTGGTTCTGATTTATATCGGCATAAATGATGTCTGGCACTTTACATTGCCGGGGCATAGTGGTACGGACGAAGAAACTTATGGAAGAGGATTGACGGAGATCATCTCGACTCTTAAAGCTGCAGGAGCGAGAGTCATCCTCTGCACCCCAACTGTCATCGGAGAAAAACGATATGGGAGCAACCCGCAGGACCTGTTGCTCGATGAGTACGCAGAAATCAGCAGGAACGTGGCACGGGAGAACGGAATCGGGTTGTGCGACCTCCATAAGAAGTTCTTGTCGTATCTTGTTGATCACAATCCGGAGAACAGAGCCGGCGGAATCCTGACAGTTGACGGTGTCCATCTCAACCCTGCTGGAAATTCCTTGGTCGCCGACATCATCTTGGATTTTCTTGAAAACGAGATCTGACGCTCCGAGTGGCTCGAACTGCCAAGTTGTCATCTTTGTGGTAGAATAATTTCAAATTATGTCCCATTTCTTTTCGAACTTGTCTCGACAGTCTGCGGTCATGTTCGCAACCCATCAAATTATCATTCAGTTTGAATCTTCGGGTTCGGCACGCCTATTGACTTATTTCCATACGAAAACAGAAAAGCCAAAAGGAGGAAATTAAAATGGCACTGACAAAATGGAAATCAGACAAAGACGTTGCGACATGGTCGCCGTTCGAAGACCTCGTCAACATGCAGAGGGAACTTGGTCACGTATTCGATAGCCTGTTTACGGATTTCGACGCAAACGGCTCGTTCGTCACCCAGTGGGCACCTCATGTCGATGTGATGGAACATAAAGATGCCTATCTTATCAAGGCGGAGCTTCCCGGCGTCAAGAAGGATGACGTGAAGATCGTTGTTCAAGACAGCGTGCTCAAGATAAAAGGCGAGAAGAACCAGGAGAACGAGGAGAAGGATTCGAACTATCATCGCATCGAGAGGTCGTATGGCTCTTTCGAGCGGTCCTTCAATCTCCCAACCGGAGTGAAGAGCGACAAGATAGACGCCACCTACAAGGATGGAGTCTTGACCGTAACTCTTCCGAAGGCTGAAGAGGCGAAGCCGAAAGAGATTGAAGTTAAAGTGTCCTGACTATCGGACTCAAATACGAGGAGACCGTCGGCGGATTGGTTGCCTGAAAAGGTTTACCCGGGCTTGCGGTCTCCAGCTTTATTAAACTGAGAGACGAAAATGACAATGCACGGAACAGTGGAAAGAGGAAGTTTCAGACGGAGTGTTATGTCGGTCGGAAGCACGACGGCAGCATCGAGGAAAGATCTCGATCTGATTCTAAACTTTTTGTCTCAAGATTATTCGGCAGCGGTCAAGGTAGCCTCCAATCTCGGGTCTCATTCAAGATGGATCCCTTATCCGTTTCTATCGAACCGATTGAAGAAGATCGCGGAAGAAGTGCGTACCCAGGCTGAACTATTCCGGGCTGAAATTGTTATTCTTGGCGGTCAGGCACCACAAGTTGAAGTGGAGGAACGTGAGCCGCTGGAGTTCCGTGAAAACATCAAGCGCTTGGTTCACGACGTGGAAGTACACGCGACGTTGGCTGATGAGTTAGCACATCAAAAGAACAAAACAACCTCGGAGAATACGATTCATCTGCTGAATGCAGTCATCATTGACATGGCGCGCCAAAAAGACGAACTTATGGATATCGTAATGAGGTTGTCCTGATAGGAGAATAGAATGGCAAACGAAGATTTCACCAAAGACGAACAGATAGTAATGGAGGATCCGGGGAAGCTTTATAACCAGGAGATCCTGCCGATAATGCCGCTGCGAAATTCTGTTTTCTTCCCCCGGCAAATGATGCCTTTGTCCGTAGGAAGAAAGAGCACGATCCAGCTTGTCGATGAGGCCTTCCGGGATGACCTGCCCATTCTTATAGTGGCACAGAAGGACGCCAACACCGAAAAGCCGACTCCCGATGACATACACAAGCAGGGCACCGTCGCGAGAATTCTGAAAGTTTATAATCTCCCGGACGGTTCGAAGAGCGTTTTTGTGCAAGGGCTATATCGAGCGCAAATATTCAATCTGGTACAGCAGGAGCCATACCTGAAGGGCTTCGTGCAGAGAGTCGAGGAGACAAAAAGCGAAGGAATCGAGGTCGAAGCTCTCGTCGCAACGATAAAGAACGGTTTCAGGAAAGCCGTCGAGCTTGCGCCCGATCTGACGCCTGAGCATCTCGGCTTAATTTTGAACACCGAAGATCCGAGCCAGGTGGCAGACATGGCAATGTGGCTCATAAACGTCCCTGTCAACGAAAAACAAGAAATACTGGAGGAGCTGAACGTCGGGGAGAGACTGAAGAAGGCTAACCTGTTTCTGAGTAAACTGGTACAGCGCCTCGAACTCGGCAACAAGATTCAAACCGAAGTGCAGGATGAGATAAATAAGAGTCAAAAAGATTATTTCCTTCGTGAGCAGATGAAGGCCATTAAGCACGAGCTCGGTGAAGACGAGGAAAATATCGAGATCAATGAGCTGAAAAAGCGGGTTGAGGAGGGGAGCTATCCGGAAGAGGTGAAGAGGACCGCGGCGAAGGAAGTGGACCGCCTTCAGCGGATGCATCCTTCGAGTGCAGAGTATACCGTCGCGAGGACCTATTTGGATTGGATCCTCGATCTTCCCTGGAACGAATCGACAACCGACAATCTTGACATAAAAGATGCCGAAAAGTCTCTTGAGAGAGACCACTATGGACTCGACAAAGTGAAGAAGAGAATTCTGGAGTATCTTGCCGTTAGGAAACTGAAAAACGACATGCGCGGGCCAATCCTCTGCTTCGTCGGACCTCCGGGAGTCGGCAAGACCAGTCTCGGCAAATCGATCGCGAATGCACTCGGAAGAAAGTTTGTACGAATGTCATTGGGCGGCGTACATGATGAAGCAGAGATACGCGGGCACAGGAGAACTTACATTGGTGCTCTTCCCGGTCGAATTATTCAGGGCATAAAGAAGGCAGGCTCGAACAACCCCGTCTTCATGCTCGATGAGGTGGACAAGGTCGGTACGGATTTTCGCGGCGACCCGGCAAGCGCACTCCTGGAAGTGCTGGATCCCGAACAGAACTTTTCATTCAGCGACCACTATCTCGAAATACCCTTCGATCTTTCGAAGACGATGTTCATCGCTACCGCAAATATGATGGAGCCAATTCCACCGGCTCTTCGCGACAGGATGGAGATTATCGAGATACCGAGTTACATCGAGGATGAAAAGCTGCATATTGCCAGAAAATTCCTCGTCCCAAAGCAACAGGCGGAGCATGGCTTGAAGGAAAAACAGATTAAGTTTACAGACGAGGCGCTCCGCTTAATGATTTCCGGCTACACGAGGGAGGCGGGTGTTCGCAACCTTGAGAGAAAGATTGCAGACGTTTGTCGCGGGGTGGCTATGGAGGTGGCCGCCGGAGCTAAGAAATCATTTACAATAGATAACGATGTAATTGTGAATTATCTCGGCCACCAGAAATTCTTCCCCGAAATTTCTGAGAGAATCAACAGGCCAGGCATAGCGACCGGTCTCGCGTGGACGCCGGTCGGCGGTGATATACTTTTCATTGAGGCGACAAAGATGAAGGGAAAAGGAAACCTGATTTTGACAGGTCAGCTTGGCGATGTCATGAAAGAATCCGCGCAAGCAGCGTTGAGCTTCATTGGTGCAAATGCGGAAGCCTTGGGGATCGAGCCTGACTTCAGGGAGAAGTACGACATACACGTCCATGTCCCGGCCGGCGCGGTTCCGAAAGATGGACCGTCAGCCGGGGTGACAATGCTGACCGCCCTGGTTTCACTGTTGACCGGCAGGATGGTACGGAACGACCTTGCGATGACGGGTGAAATAACTCTTCGTGGGGCTGTGCTTCCAATCGGAGGCGTAAAAGAAAAAGTCATTGCGGCGGTGAGGTCCGGAATTAAAACGGTCATTCTTCCGAAGCGGAATGAGTATGATCTCGAAGAAGTTCCAGCCAATGTGCGTGATGAAGTGAAATTCAAGTTTGTCAGTGAGATGCCTGAGGTGCTTGCCTTTGCTCTTCGTCCGCCTAAGAAAGAAGACAAGCCTCCCGCAAGAGCGGAAGCGGCGATAGCTAACTAAGGTAGAGTGATTTTCTGAATCATTTCTTTGTTGGAGAATTTGTCTCAACCTGTTTGTCTACGTAGTCCAATAGTTGGATTGCCGGTCTAAAATTTGGATTGATCTGCAGCAGCGTGAGGAGTCGTGAGCGGGCTGCATTAAACTGGCAGGTCTCGGCGTATGCGTGGCTGATTGCCATCCCGTTCTGGATCTCCGCCTCCGGGGTCCGCGCAAAGTCATCCGTTTTCAGATAATATCCCAGGGCAGATGATGCCTTTCCTTACCGGCATCAAACACCTCTTGAAATTGCTCTAATTTCTGATGGGACAGATTTTGTGAGTGTTTTGAAACGAACGGAGGCAAGTCCACGAGGTTCGAGACCTGTGTTCCTATGATAAGAGGTATTCTTTCGGCGCGGCAATACCGTCTCATGGCTTGGAGGTTAGCCCTGAAGATCGAATACGCCTCTCTGTACTCTGTGCCACCATAAGGCACAAGCTTTCCGCGGGCCACGTGTTCCATCTCGGTTTCATGACCGTGCATTCGTTCTTCGGGTGTAAACCACTTCGCGACTGCCTGCGCCTCATTTCGCAGGAGCTGGAAAGTACTGAAGTGAATCAGCTTGAGGTAGATAAGTGCGGCAACCCTTGAAAGAACGCCGAACTGGTTGGATGCTATTCCGAGAGCGCCGTAGAACTCATTGTGTCCACCGTAATAAATGATCAAGTCAGGTTGGTACTTATTCAATTCGCTCAAGATATCGGGTGCTGCATAACTGGTTGTGGCGGTCATCCCGAGGTTGATTACTTCGAATTTTTGGTTGGGAAAGATCGCCTGCAGCCTTTGAAGAAGGAAAGTTGGAAACGAAGCGTTGTAGAAATACGGATAACCTACGGTAGTCGATTCGCCGAGGGCGAAAATCCGGTAGACTCCTTTTGGCTTCGGCATTTGGAAATATTCGGGAGAGGTCGACGGAGTGAATGCTGGTGTACCGAATTAACGGGACTTCATTTGCTGCCGCCAGATTGGATGTGTGCCGCTTTGTTCCAGGAAATAGCAGAAACTCCGATGGTTATAAATTCCACGAATCTTTCTTAACATTCGTGCCACTGGACGAACGAACTCATCCGATTAGTTTTGCGTTTACAATAGCCAGGTGCCTCACATTGTAATTCCCTACATGTTTGGATATATTTTAACGACGGCCATAACCTAATGAAATTTCTGAGGGACATAGGACGCAAGCTCTACAAGTACTGGATGGCATTTGCGCGCGGACTCGCGATTGTTAACTCGACCATCCTCTTGACGATCGTTTACTTCGTGATCATCGGTCCTATGTACGGCATAATCCGGCTCCTCGGCAAGGATTTGTTATCCCACCGAATTGCCGAAGCTGAGACGTTTTGGAAAAAGAAAGAGCCTGTCTCCCACACAGCCGAACAGGCACGTCACCAATTCTGATGCAACCGGCATGAAGATTCTCGGGGTTTCCTGTTTCTATCACGACGCCGCAGCGGCATTGGTGATCGATGGCGCAGTTGTTGCGGCTGCCCAGGAAGAAAGATTCACCAGAAAGAAGCACGATCAGGAATTTCCGAAAAACGCCATAGAATACTGCCTCCAGTTTGCGGGACTGCAGGGGAATGACATCGACGCAGTAGTCTTCTACGATAAGCCTTTGATGAAGTTTGACCGGATCCTTCAGACATATGCTGCAACCTGGCCGAAGGGTCTTCTTTCCTTCCTGAAAGCCATGCCGTCATGGATCAGACAGAAGATTTGGATTCCACAAACGATAAAAGACGAATTGGATTTCGAGGGCGACATCCTGTTTGCCGAGCACCACGGCTCTCATGCCGCAAGCGCATTTTTAGTTTCACCGTTTGAAGAAGCGGCACTGCTGACAACGGACGGCGTCGGCGAGTGGGATACCACAACCTTTGGCATTGGACGCGGAAATGAGATCACCCTTCTCAGCTCCATCGAGTTCCCACATTCGCTCGGGTTATTGTACTCTGCGTTTACCTATTATCTCGGATTCAGAGTTAACAGCGCGGAGTACAAAGTCATGGGCCTCGCACCTTATGGCGAGCCTCGTTTCTTCGATTTGATAATGAAGGAGCTTGTCAACCTGAAGTCCGACGGAAGTTTCAGGCTCAACATGAGGTACTTCACATACGAATTCGGGTTGAGGATGACAGGTAGAAAATTCAGCAAGTTGTTTGGCGAGCCGGTCAGAACACCCGAATCCAAACTGACTCAATTCCACAAGGACGTGGCCGCTTCTCTGCAGAAGGCCACCGATACTGTCATGGTCGCGATGGCGAGACACGTCGAAAGCGTTACGAAGATGAGGTACCTTTGCATGGCAGGAGGCGTCGCGCTGAACTGCGTCTCGAATAGCAAAATACTCGAGGAAACATCATTCGACGATATATTCGTCCAGCCAGCCGCTGGAGATGCAGGCGGAGCAGTTGGAGCGGCATTCTATTATTATAACACCATCCTTGGAAACCGTCGATCGTATAAAATGAACGATGTGTACCTCGGCCCTGAATATTCCGATGATGCGATAGAGACTCTTCTGCAATCGAAGAATATGAGCTACCGGAAATGCGGACGAGGGGATCTCCTCAAGGAGACGGCTCAGATTATTGCGGACCAAAAAGTGGTGGGGTGGTTTCAGGGGAGGATGGAATTCGGTCCGCGAGCTCTCGGAAACAGGAGTATCCTCGCCGATCCACGCAATCCGAAGAATCAGTCGCTTGTGAATTTGAAGATAAAATTCCGGGAAAGCTTCAGGCCTTTCGCTCCCACAGTTTTAGAGGAAAGGATGGAGGAATATTTTGAATTCGACAGGCCATCACCCTTTATGCTTTTTACGGCCACTGTTCGTCCCGGCATGCGAACGATTCCTGCCGTCACCCACGTTGATGGCTCTGCAAGGCTTCAGACAATTTCCCGGGCACAGAACCAACTGTATTATGATTTGATTTCCGAATTTGAAAGGCAAACCGGGTGTCCCATCGTCATCAACACGTCATTCAACGTGCGCGGCGAGCCTATAGTCTGCTCGCCTGACGATGCAATACGATGCTTTATGAGGACCGAGATGGACTCCCTCGTGATCGGAAGCTTCATACTCGAGAAGGGAAAGCTCGGTCACTATCGAGGGGAGTCGGTCGAGGAACAATTTGAGCTGGACTAAATTCTATCGGAACTGGGATCTATATGACTGCAGTTAAAAAGAAATCGAAAGTAAGGAAGTCCGTTGCGAGGGCGAAGAACCGGCTGACAATCTTTGGCGAGCTGTGGGCTTTCATGAGAGTTCGGAAGAAATGGTGGCTCGGACCGATCATAGTTGTTCTTCTTTTCCTCGGACTCTTCATCGTGCTGACACAGGGATCGGCTTTGGCACCGTTCATCTATACGCTGTTCTGAGCGTGAATTGTTTTCCTTTCATACCTTTCTTAATTTGAAAACGTAAGATCTCATCCATTTGGTCCGGCGAGTCAGGAAAGCGGGTACAAGAGAGTTTCGATTAAGAATATGTGGAGCAGTTTCAGATGCGTGAAAGAACTATCAAGATACAAAAGCCTAGGACTTATTGTGGGATCGTTGGCGTCTACGGAGTAAGCGGAGCATCTAAAGACATTTATTACGGATTGAATGCCCTGCAGCATCGGGGACAGGAAGCCGCGGGGATAGTGACGCGTGAGCGAAAGACTGACAAGACATTTTTCAACGTGCATAGAGGCCCCGGTCTCGTTGCCGATGTCTTCCGTGATGAAAAGCTTCTCACCGAAGTACTGAAGGGCGATGCCGGAATAGGGCACGACCGGTACTCTACGACGGGATCCACCGAGAATCTGAAGAACGTTCAGCCGATCGTGGTGAATTATAGACTCGGCAATCTTGCAATCTCGCACAACGGAAATCTCACTAACTCGCACAGGCTTCGGGATGAATTGACGCAGGAAGGAACAATATTCCAGACGACTACGGACACCGAGATCATCCTGCATCTCATAGCTCGAAGCAAGAAGGACTCCGTAATTGACCAGGTTTATGAGGCACTCGAAGCGATCCGCGGTGCTTTCAGCCTTGTGATATTGTCTGACGATCAGTTGATTGTTGCGCGCGACCCGTACGGCTTTCGACCTCTTGCTCTCGGAAGGCTGGGAAAGGGTTTTGTCGCTGCATCTGAGACGTGCGCATTCGACGTGATCGGTGCCGAGTATGTCAGGGACGTGGAACCGGGTGAGATCATAGTGATCGATGACGAGGCCCTCCGAACAGGCGAGACCAGATCCATCTTTCTTCCCGAGATCCCCCGACAGTCTCGTCACTGCATATTCGAATATATTTATTTCTCCCGGCCGGACAGCCGGATATTCGGCGAGAGTGTGGACAAGGTAAGAAGGAAGATTGGTAAAGGTCTGGCAGAGGAAGCTCCGGTCTCGAACGCAACCGCAGGAAGTGACGCTCCCTCCGGAGAGGACGACGCGAAGCTCGTCGTGATCAGCGTTCCCGACTCATCGAACACAGCAACGCTCGGCTATGTTTCTCAGAGTATGAAGATGGGGATCAAAGCCAGGTTCGAAATAGGCTTGATAAGGAGTCACTATATCGGGAGGACTTTCATTCAGCCTGACCAGGACACGCGTACGCTGAAGGTGAAAATGAAATTCAATACCGTCAAGGGTGTGCTGAAGGGACGCAGGGTGGTGATCGTGGATGACTCGATTGTCCGCGGGACGACCAGCAAACAGCTTGTGAAACTTGTCAGGGAGGCGGAACCTGCTGAAGTTCACTTCCGCGTCAGCTCGCCGCCGATTATGCATCCATGTTATTACGGGATGGATTTCCCCTCTGAGGGCGAGTTATTCGCCAATCAATTTGACGGAGACATCGAGCGAATGACGGAGGAACTTAACGTCGATTCGCTTTCCTACCTGTCGCTCGAAAAGCTGCTCGACTCAGTACCTTTGGATGAGCGCAGAGGTTTTTGCACAGCGTGTTTCAGCGGCGATTACCCAACAGAGGTTGAGGTCAACACAAAGGAAGAGTTTGAAGCAAACATAAACGAAGTGAAGATCTGATTCCTCAATTGTTTGAGCCGCTTCATCTTGTCGTATCCTTTCAGATAAGCGCTGTTGCCGGATTTCAACAACGACACTGGGAAACCGAAAGCATGCGTTCCCATATAATGCTTTCTGCGGAGACAATGTGCTGAGAGTCGAAAGACGCTGGACAATTTCGAATTTGCTCAGTGTAAGCCGCGTCATTTTGCTTGTTCCCATTGTCTTTTTGATGTTTAAGCCCGGTTCCCAATTCCGGTTAACGGTGGTAATACTAATGGTTATTGCCACCTTGACAGATTTCTTCGACGGACTGCTTGCGCGATCGTTGAACCAGGTTACAGATTTCGGCAAGATTCTGGACCCGGTCGCCGACAAAATTTGCGTCGTCGTCGCCTCGTTTGCATTGGTAATAGCCGGAGATGTTCCGATCTGGTTTGCATTGCTGGTGCTCCTTCGTGATTTTGCCATTCTTGTCGGGGGCTCGATGATAATCACCAAACGCAGGATAGTGGTACAGTCTACCTGGGCCGGCAAGTGGACGGTGACCTTCATTGCGGCTTATTTGGTACTGGCAACTCTGAGGGCCGATTCAATTGCCGCGGTCACTCATTTATTCCTTTACCTGAGCACCGTTTTTCTTTTCATCTCGTTTGCTGTCTACTTCAGAATCTTTAAGAAGGATATGGTGGAGAGCACATGAGGCGTTACTCATGCAAAAAGGCTGAATCTGCGGCGCTCGTCAAAACGAACGCTTACACTTACGAGACCGACTGCGACAGTTTTGCAAGTTGCCTTAAGCATTTCCGCAGAAGCAGATGTCCGTTTAAACGGATGGCTGTACTTGGTTTAACTCCAACGTTTCAGAGTGGTATATTGTACATATGGGATTAGTTGATCGTTTCAAAAAAATAAAAGACGGCCTGAGCAAGACGCGCTCTGCTCTTGTCGATAAAGTATCGAGAGTTTTATCCGGCAGGACGAAGATAGATGATGACCTCATCGACGAGATTGAAGGAGCATTGCTCTCAAGCGACGTGGGTTTCGACTCGACTTCAAAGATTTTGGCCGACATCAAGGCAAGGGTAAAAGAGAATGGTTACGACGACGCACAGATGCTGAAGTCGCTGCTGAAAGAGGAGATCGCCAAGTATCTGAAAGATGCAGATAATGGTGGTCCGCACGATTCTAAGCCGTACGTCATAATGATTGTCGGTGTCAACGGAGTCGGGAAGACTACCACTGTTGGAAAACTCGCTCATAATTTCAAGGAGGACGGAAAGAAAGTTCTCATCGCGGCTGCGGACACGTTTCGCGCGGCGGCTAACGAACAGCTTAAAATATGGGCAGACAGAGCAGGTGTGGATATCATTCAGCAGCAGCCCGGCACCGACCCTGGTGCAGTCGCTTTTGATGCCGTTAGTGCTGCGAAGGCGCGCGGTGTAGACATCGTGCTTATAGATACAGCAGGAAGACTCCACACGAAAACGAACCTGATGGAAGAATTGAAAAAGATCCACAGGGTGGTACAGAAGGTGGTTCCTGATGCGCCGCACGAAGTCTTGCTGGTGCTTGATGCGGTCACGGGTCAGAACGGTCTCGTCCAGGCACGGCAATTTCTCGCGGCTGCTTCAGTAACCGGGATTGTCCTGACAAAGCTTGATGGTACAGCAAAAGGCGGCATCGTGGTCGCGATAAGTCAGGAATTGAAGCTCCCTGTCAAGTACATCGGTGTGGGTGAAGGAATTGATGACCTGCAGCCTTTTGACAGGAAAACGTTTGTGGATGCTCTCTTCTCAGAAGGTGTCTCGGCGGAGTAGTGGCATTGGGCAAGATAAAGGTACTTCCGCAGGAAATTGCCAGCAAGATTGCCGCCGGCGAAGTGGTACAGCGGCCGGAGTCGGTGGTTAAGGAGATCATCGAGAATTCGATCGACGCCGGAGCAAGGAGCATCGAGGTCGAAGTAAAGGATGCCGGGAAGAGTCTCATAAGAGTTACCGACAATGGCTCGGGAATGTCGGAAGAAGATGCTCTGGCTGCCTTCGAGCGACATGCCACGAGCAAGATTACCACTTACGAGGATCTCGAGAATGTTGCGTCGCTAGGCTTTCGCGGAGAAGCCCTTTATTCAATTGCGGCAGTTTCGCAGGTCGAGATCAAGACCCGGTCCGTAGATAGTGATACGGCAGTATATCTTCGCATCGATGGCGGCAAACGTGAGGAGGTCGGCAGGGCCGCACACGAAGTCGGGACGACAATAATTGTTAAGAATCTGTTTTACAACACGCCTGCAAGAAGAAACTTCATGAAGGCAAATCCCACCGAGTTCCGGCACATTTACCAGAGTGTGTCCAGGTATGCGATTGCATTTCCCGAAATAGAGTTTTCTCTGGTATCGGGTGAGGAGGTCGTCTTGCAGGCAAGATCCAACACGGTGCGGGGCCGGCTCGATGAAATTTTCGGAGACAGATTCACCGACTCGCTGGTTGAGTTTGAGGAAGGATACGATCACCTGAGTGTGAAAGGTTTCCTTGGAAAACCTGAGTACACCAAGCGTACTCGGGGAGAACAATTTTTCTTCATTAATAGAAGATATGTCGTAAACAAAGCCATTAACCACGCTGTATTTTCTGCATACGAAAATCTGATCGACAAGGGGGATTTCCCATTCTTTGTCATCTTCATCGATCTGCCTGCAAACGAAGTTGACGTCAATGTCCACCCGGCAAAACTGGAAGTGAAGTTCAAGGACGAGCGCAGCATTTACGGCGCGGTCCGTTCTGCCGCGAGGGGCTCACTTGTCAGGAGTGACCTGGTGCCTGAGCTGACACTTGCCGCCGACAACGGCAGGTTTGCAACTCGTACCACCACCGAGTCTTCCAGAGGCGGGATAGTCCCTGTAATGATCAATCCGAACCAAAGTCAGCGGTACTTTGAAGGTGATCAAATTGCAGACGCCGTTGACCCGTTGTTCTCTCTTCGGTTTCATCGTCCAGACGACAAAATGTCGCCTCTCGCATCTGGCGAAAAAAGAGGTGGAGAAGGGCAGTCCGACCTTGGTATCGGGCCACGGGCCTCTGTCATTTACCAACTGCACAACAAGTACATTATCTCGCAGATCTTGACAGGTCTGCTCGTTATCGACCAGCATGCAGCTCATGAACGTGTTATATACGAGAGAACATTGAAAAGATTCAACGAGCAGGCAGAGAACACTCAGCAGCTTCTTTTCCCGATCAGTCTGAATATCGACGCGGCCGATCTTACGATCGTTCAGGAAATAATCCCTGACCTCAACAAGATGGGCTTCAGCATAAAACTGTTCAGCGGATCGACCGTTGTGGTAGATGGCGTCCCAGTTGATCTAAAAGCCGGCAGGGAGAACACAATACTCACAGAAATTATCGAAGATTACAAGCGAGATAATGATTTGAGGCTGACGCCGAGGGAAAAGTTGTGTAAGACATACGCCTGCAAAGCCGCCGTGAAGGCGGGTGACTCGCTGACAATAGATGAAATGGAGTCTCTCATCGACCAACTCCTGCAGGCTGAAGTCCCATACGTTTGTCCGCATGGTCGTCCTGTCCTGGTAAAGATTCCGCTTCTGGAACTCGATAAGAGATTCGGAAGAATTTGATTTCAATACGATGAAGAGCAAAGATAGCACAGTCGAGAATCTCTTGAACGAGCTGCTTACCGATGAGCTATCGACTATCGGGCGTTGCACACTTTATGCGCACATGTGTGAGAACCTCGGATACCAGGAGCTCCACGATGCGCTGGAAAAGCAGGCGATCGACGAGATGGGCCACGCTGAGGCATTGAGAAAAAGAATCATGTCCCTGGGCGGTAACCCGACGGTTCCCAATCTCACTCCCGCCGGGGCCGGGAAGACGGTCGAAGAAATTATCTCCGATAACCGCAATGCTGAGTCGGCCAGCATACGTGCTTACAATGTTGCGATCTTCCTTGCTAAACAGGTCGGCGACAAGGATACGGTGAAAGTTCTTACCGACCTGCTTAACACGGAAAAGGAACATGAGACCTGGTCAAAGAACCAGCTTTCACAAGTTGACAAAAAGAAGCACAAGTGACCCCCATGCCTTTTGAATTAACCAATTAGAATAAGAAATGACAGAGACTATAACATTACGAGGGAAAAAAAGGACACACACTTGCGGTGAACTTAGGGCGAAAAATATCAACAAGGTTGTCACACTTAACGGGTGGGTCGATGGGCGACGTGATTTAGGTGGCGTCATCTTTATCGACCTGCGCGACCGTTACGGGAAGACACAGGTTGTTTTCGCGCCGCAGCATCATGAAGGTGTATACCAGACAGCAAAGCAGCTCCGCAGCGAAGCTGTCATAGCAGTTTCAGGTAAGGTGGAACACAGGCCCGCCGGGACCGAGAACAAGGCCCTCCCTACAGGCGAAGTGGAAGTGCTTGCCGACGATTTGCTGATTTTGAATGAATCCGAAACGCCGCCCTTTCCTATAGAGGATGAAATCGACACCAGCGAAGATCTCAGGTTGAAATATCGCTATCTCGACCTGCGACGGAGGCAGATGCAGGAGAACCTGACGGTCAGACACAAGATGGCACAGCTCGTGCGGCGATATCTCGATTCACTCGGTTTCCTGGAAATCGAAACGCCCTTTCTAATGAAGAGCACTCCGGAGGGTGCCCGCGATTACCTGGTGCCTTCGAGAATACACCACGGGAAGTTTTATGCTCTTCCACAGTCTCCTCAAACGTACAAACAGATTCTCATGGTATCGGGGTACGACAAATATTTTCAAATCGTGAAGTGCTTTCGCGACGAGGACCTGCGTGCCGACCGTCAGCCAGAGTTTACGCAGATTGACATCGAGATGTCGTTCATAACAGAAGAAGACGTCTACCAGATGGCGGAGGGACTTGTTAAGACTATGTTCAGGGAGGTAAAGGGAATCGACCTCGAGACGCCTCTCCACCGGATGAATTATGATGAAGCCATGACGAAGTACGGCAGCGACAAACCTGATTTGAGGTTCGGACTTGAAATACATAATGCAACGGACTTTGTGCGAGGATCTCAATTCAAAGTCTTCGAAACAGGTATTCAAAGCGGCAACGTGGTTTGCGGTTTTAACCTGAAGAAGCACGCGGACGTTAGTCGGAAGCAGATCGATGAGTTGACCGAGCTCGCGAAGGTCTCCGGCGCATCCGGATTGGTCTACTTCAAATGCAATGGACATTCACTCGACTCCCCGGTCTCAAAGCATTTTTCACAGGAGCAGCTGGAGAACCTCCGAAAGGAATTTGAAGGACGGGATGGCGATCTGATTCTACTGATTACCCAGCAGCGCAAACAGATTTTCCAGACCCTCGGGCAGTTCAGATTGGAGGTTGCGAGGAAGTTCGAGCTGATCGACCAGAATAAGAACTCGCTTCTTTGGGTCACAGACTTCCCGCTTGTCGAATGGTCGGAAGAAGAGAGAAGATTTGTCGCTATGCACCATCCCTTCACTTCTCCGCGTGATCAGGATGTTCCGATCCTGGATGAAGCTCTTCACCAGTCGAAGACTAAGAAGAGATGGTCTTCCGACAACCCGTTGGCCGGTGCTCGGGCGAGAGCATACGATCTTGTTTGGAACGGGAATGAGATCGCCGGTGGTAGCATAAGAATCTTCCATCCCGATCTCCAGCAGAAGATGTTCAACTGTCTCGGGATACATGAGGACGAGGCAAAGAAGAAATTCGGTTTCCTGCTTGAGGCATTCAAGTACGGTGCTCCCCCTCACGGCGGTATCGCCTTCGGTTTCGACAGGCTTGTAATGCTCTTTACGGGGAGCAGGTCAATTCGAGATGTAATCGCTTTTCCAAAGACTGCCAGCGCGGTGTCGTTGATGGATGATGCGCCCGGTGAGGTGAGCCGCGAGCAGCTAATGGAACTACACTTAAAGGTTATCTGAACTGAAAGGCCCAGCTCATGTTCATCGGTTTTTTTCTTTTACTTGGCATGTCTTCGATTATTAGTCACCCGGGCGCCGGATCAAAACCGCTTGGCAATTTCGTCCGCCTTGAGAGAACGCCACAGGCTATTGTGGTTCAGTGCGATTTAGGCCAGGCTCAACTGAGCATTTTCAATCCCGGCATATTCCACCTGACATTAGAACCGAAGAATCCGAGATGGCAGGCAATAGAATCATTCGCAGTGATTGAGAAACCTGAAGAAGTTCAGAAACACAACCCGTCAATTTCAGGAGATAGAATTCGATTCTCTCTTCCTGACGGGACCGTGGAATACGATGCAAAATCCGGAAGTCTTGTCCTCAAATCTGAAAGTGGGACTGACATCCTGACCATGGAACAGTGCGACTTTTCCGACTCGCAGTGCACCGTCGCATTTAATATTCACGGGGCCCGAGATTTCTTCGGACTTGGTGAGAAGACGCTGCCGTTCAACAAATACGGCTCGAAGTGTACCATGTGGAACACCGATTTCCCGGCTTATCCTGTCAGGTTCGATCCTCTATACGAGACTATTCCGTTTCTGATCAAAGCAGGCCCAAGTGGTGCCTACGGACTTTTCTTTGACAACGCCTCCCGTACAACCTTCGACGTCGGGGCGTCGGACAGCAACAAACTTGTCTACACTGCAAAATATGGTGCACTGCAGTTGTACCTGATGACAGGGAAGAACGCTGCCGAGGTTGTAAGGAAATTCGCCGACTTAACCGGAAAGATGCACATGCCTCCGCTGTGGGTACTCGGCTACCAGCAGTCACACTGGAGTTATTACCCCGAACAGAAAGTCCTGGACCTCGCCCACGGTTTTCGAG
>JAKASW010000337.1 GCA_021818875.1 Bacteroidota bacterium | reverse complement strand
TCTGACTACGTTTCTGAGTTCCGGGAAATATCCAATCAACTTGAAGGTGACATCAGCTACGACGGCTGGATCGACATTCATCAGAAGCTGACTTATTGGGAATTGGAGGTTGACCAGCATCCTGAAACCGGATTGAGAGAACCTCTGATGGACCAGAGGCACGCAGCGAATGCGGCGTTCGGGAAGTACATTGAAGGAGTCTACAGGGGTTGGGTGGCTCAAAAAAGCAACCGGCCGAAAATGTCGCATGAAGTTTTCGAGACCTACGTTATGCCCAAGATGGTTCCCGGTAAGTCTGTGGTTCTCATGGTCATCGACTGCATGAGATATGATCAGTGGCTAATTATGGAAGAGTTCCTGCGTGACATTTTCACTATCAGCCGTCAGTTCTATTATTCGATCCTGCCGACTTCTACTCCATATTCGCGCAATGCGATATTCAGCGGCTTGCTTCCACTGGAGATGGAGAAGCGGTTCCCGGAAATCTGGGACAAAGGTACGTCTGACGATGACTCCAGCAGGAACCGGTACGAGAAAGAACTGCTGACCGATCTTCTCCAGCGAAAAAGAATTAGAGTCGAGCCAAAATACATCAAGATTATAGATCCGGATTTCGGCAAGAATACGGTATCGAACATTTCTACTCTGGCACGACTTCCGCTGACGGCGATCGTTGTCAACTTTGTCGATATACTTACGCACTCCCGGTCAGACTCGGACATTCTTAAGGAGATTGCGCCGGACGAAAGCGCCTTCAGGTCGTTGACAAGGTCATGGTTCCAGCACTCATATTTGCTGGACCTCTTTAAGGCGATTGCGGAATCTGGAGCCACGCTTGTCGTGACCACTGACCACGGCAGCGTCAGGAGCCTCCGGGGATCCAAAGTGCTGGGAGACCGCGAGGCCTCGACCAACCTCCGCTACAAGTTCGGAAGAAACCTGAAGTGCGACGACAGGCAGGCAATCTTCGTAAAGAATCCTGAGGATTACATGCTGCCCAGACGCGGCGTGACGATAAACTACATCATCGCAAAAGAAGATTTCTATTTTGTCTATCCCACGGACTACCACAAATATCTTGAACAGTACCATGACAGCTTCCAGCACGGCGGCATCTCGCTCGAAGAGATGATTCTTCCTGTTATCACTCTCGACCCGAAGTGACAGCCTGCGAAGCATGGACATCGTCATATCCAGGAGCGAAGAAGAGACTCTAAAAGCCGGCGAGAAGTTCGGGCGTCAACTGGATGCCGGCAGTCTCGTAGCGCTTTACGGTGATCTTGGCGCCGGGAAAACTCAATTCGTCAAAGGGGTCTGCCGGGCGTTCAATGTTGAGGAGGTTGTCAACAGCCCGACTTTCACGATCGTTAACGAGTATCATGGTACAATGCCTGTCCCCGCCACGGTTCCGCCTGCCGAAGAGAGCGTACCGGTTTTTCACATAGATCTCTATAGAATGAACAACCTGAATGATATTATGAGTATCGGGTTTGACGAGTACCTGGAACAGGGTGGAGTCTGCCTTGTCGAGTGGGCAGAGAAACTCCAGGACATCATTCCTGAAAGAAGATATGACGTCAAAATGTCGGTGGTGGACGACACAACGCGAGAGATCGCAATTTCCCGAATGAGCGGCAAGGACCGGTGATGGCCTGTATACTTGGAATCGAAACCGCAACCAGGGTTTGTTCCACAGCAGTCGTTGACGGAGAAGAAGTAATCGGAGAATTCTCTCTGAGTGTCCCTCATGTTCATGTAGAAAAGCTGGTCCTGATGGTCAACCAGCTTCTGGAAAACCTGCACTTACGGTATTCCGACCTGGATGCCGTGGCGGTCTCGAATGGTCCCGGAAGTTTTACTGGTGTCAGAATTGGTTTGAGTGTGGCCAAAGGTATTGCGTTTGCCCATTCTACTAAACTAATCGCCGTGCCTACTCTCGATGCAATCGCACATGAGGTCGTCAAGTTCGCGGAAAACAAAGCGGTGGTTCCATTGCTGCACGCAAGAGCTGAAGAATTCTACTATTCGGCATACAGATCATCGGCCGGTATTGTCAGCCGGGTCAAAGATTACGCCGCAGCTGAGGGTTCAACGATTGTGAGTGAATTCGATGAGGAGACTTTGTTTGTGGGCGAAGGGGTACACTTGTTTTCGAGGCTCAGTGCAGTCCTCTCAAAGCCCGAAGCCGAAGTGAAGAACATTGCGGCATCCGCGAGAGGCGTTGCTCTTATCGGCGCCGAGAAGTGCGCTTCAGAAGAGTTTGCCGACATAAAAACACTTGTTCCACTTTATATAAAGGATTTCGTCGCTGTCAAGAGAAACAAGCTAACTACGGCATGACTCATGTCGGGAAAGGGACGGAGAAAATCTGATGTCTTGGTTCAAGCGCTCCAAGCAGAACATCGTTTCGGCAGAAAAGAAAGATCTGCCGGAAGGCTCGTGGGTCAAATGTGAAAAGTGCGGCGAGATGCTGCACAAGTCTCAACTCGAAGACAATTTGTGGACGTGCAACAAATGCAGTTACCATTTCAGGATCGGAAGCAAAGAATACATTCAAATACTCATTGACAAGAAAACTTTCAAGGAGACTGACAAGAGCTTAAGATCGAATGATCCGCTGAAATTTGTCGATACGAAATCATACCAGGCAAGGTTAACGGAAGCGCGAAAGAAAACTGGGCTCGTCGACTCGATACGTACCGGTACGGGTCAGATCAACGGTCACAAAGTGGTCTTCGGTTGCATGGACTTTCAGTTCATTGGCGGGAGCATGGGTTCGGCAGTCGGAGAGAAAGTGGCACGCTCGATTGAAAGGGCGGTGAGAGGAAAACTTCCTCTTATCCTAATCTCACAGAGCGGGGGAGCCAGGATGATGGAGGCGGCCTTGTCGCTTATGCAGCTTGCAAAGACAAGTGCTTACCTCACGAAGTTGCACAAAGCCGGATTGCCGTATATTTCCATACTTGCCGATCCTACCACAGGTGGAGTGACAGCGAGCTTCGCAATGCTCGGAGACTTCAATGTCGCAGAGCCAGGTGCACTGATAGGATTTGCCGGGCCGAGGGTTATCAAGCAGGCGGTTGGCAAAGATTTGCCTGACGGGTTCCAGCGGTCAGAGTTCCTGCTCGATAAAGGCTTCGTCGACTTTATCGTCCATAGGAAAGAATTGAAGGGGAAAGTCGCACAAC
This sequence comes from Bacteroidota bacterium, assembly GCA_021818875.1. Classification (GTDB taxonomy): domain Bacteria; phylum Bacteroidota; class Ignavibacteria; order Kryptoniales; family JAKASW01; genus JAKASW01. The sequence goes on along the minus strand of JAKASW010000337.1, from coordinate 996 downwards.
TGCTCGAACTTTTGGAAGCCTGAGCCTCAAATGAAAATAAGAATTGTCGGCGTTCCCATGGACCTTGGCGCAGGAAGGCGGGGCGTTGATATGGGACCATCCGCGATGAGAATCGCGGGACTCGCCGAAAGGCTAAAGGATCTCGGTCATACCGTGCTGGACGATGGTGACATTCCGGTAAAAGTGCCGGAGAGCCAGGAGATTGAAAAGCATAATTTGAAATACCTCCCTGAGATTGTTCGGGTCGACACTATCCTGGCACACAGAATAGAGAAAGTAATGGACGACGGGGAATTCCCACTCGTATTGGGCGGAGATCATTCAGTTGCAATGGGAACGATCTCGGGATTGTCTAACTACGCGAGAAAGCATAATCTGAGGTTCGGTGTTATCTGGATAGATGCGCATGCCGATATGAACACCGATGCAACAACGCCGTCAGGGAACATTCACGGGATGCCGTTTGCGGCCGTTCTTGGCGAGGGAGCAGTGGAGCTTACCACGATCGGCGGGGATTTCAGGAAGGTTGATCCGAAGAACGCCGTTCTTATCGGAGTGAGGAACATCGACAAAGCGGAAAAGGAAATTGTCAAGAAGACCGGCATTGCTCACTTCACGATTGCCGACATCGACAAGTACGGCGCACACAGGATCATCGGGAAAGTACTGAAGGAGATGAGGTCGAATGTCGATCTGCTTCACGTGAGTTTCGATATAGATTCGGTGGACCCGTCGGTTGCTGCTGGAGTCGGAACGCCTGCACCTGGCGGCTTGAGCTACCGTGAGGCGCATCTGATAATGGAGATGATCGCAGACTGCGAATGCATGAGTTCAATGGAGGTCACGGAAGTGAATCCGATTCTCGATATTAAGAATGAGTCTGCCGAGTTTGCATGCGAGGTTGTCGCTTCAGCGCTCGGCAAAAAGATAATCTGAACACGAATCAGACGAATGTTACTTTTTAAATGAACGAGAAATGAGACGAATCGGTATGTC
>JAKASW010000336.1 GCA_021818875.1 Bacteroidota bacterium | reverse complement strand
GTCGGACAAGTTCCGCAACAGGACGTCTTTCGCGCTACGGCAGAGCTCACCATGGTACAGTCGGACATAATCACAATGCACGGTATGCTAGCTAACCAGGAAGCGAAGCTGGGTGCACTATTGGGACGAAACGCCCCTTACAATATTGAGGTCGACACACTGGCACTTCCATCGCTCGATTCGCTGGCGACACTCGAGGCCGAATTGGACAGTGGCAATCCGGAACTTAAACAAATCAAAAACCTCGAACTGGCTACAAAGGCAAAGACGGTTTTCGCGAAGAAGGATGCGGTGCCCAACATCGACGTCGGTTTCTCTTACGGTTATCGCGGTGCTCTCATGCCGAACGGAACTAAGGCTTTAAACATGATGAACTTCGAGGTCGGTATGAGCCTCCCGATTTTCTTCGGCGCGAGACAGCAGAAAATGATAGACGAGGCGGACTTCATGCAGCGGGCTGCCGAAGAGCAATATGGCACAGCAGAACTTGGATTTTACACTCAGCTCCGCTCAACCTATGCCGATGCAGCTGCACAGGCGAAACTCATACCACTCTATTCGAAAGAGTTGATCCCCCAGTACGAGGCAACGTATAACTCTTCGCTCTCCTCGTACTCTGTGGGAAAAACATCATTCGCAATGCTTATCGACAATCTCACAACACTTATAAACACGAAAATTGACTTGACAAAAATAGAATCCATGTATTTCTCCGCTTCAGCCGAGATATCCGGGCTGGTCGGGGAAGGTTCAAACGAGTATAGAGGTGTGAAATGAGGAAAACGATTTTGTTCATACTCCCGCTTTTGTTAGCAGGCCTGATTCTTGCGGGCTGCAGCAAGAGCTCATCAAATGCCTCCACAAAAGGAGGTCCAGCCACGGCAGCAGCAGGTAAGGGAGAGAGGAAAGTCCTCTACTGGTACGACCCGATGAACCCCACTGTCCATTTCGACCATCCCGGCAAATCCCCGACGATGGACATGGACTTGGTACCGATGTACGCCGACCAGGGAAAGGGGAACCAGGATGTGATCAGGATCGATCCGGCGATGATCCAGGACATCGGTGTCGTGACAGCGCCGGTGGAACGTAGAAGGCTCACACGAACCATCAACACATATGGAGTTGTCGTGCCGGACGAGAAAAGCATCAGCGACATAAACACGCGCGTCAGCGGATGGATCGACCGGCTGTATTTCGATTATACCGGTATGGATGTGCAAAAGGGTCAACCGATAGCTGTGATTTACAGCCCGGAACTCATAGCAGCTGAACAGGAATTCCTTCAAGCGGTCAGCTTCGCTTCAGTCGGCGGTAACACCGTCACTCAATCGAGCTCGCTGATCAGCAGTGCCCGCGAACGTCTCAGGTTCTTCGGAATGAGCGACAGGGACATTGACCAACTGCAATCTACCGGTAAGGTCATAGACCGCGTGACAATTCATTCTCGGAGTGATGGCGTAATCCTCGAAAAGGATGTGTTTGAAGGACAGAAGATCTCCGAAGGACAAACCCTGTTCAAAGTTGCCAACCTGTATCATGTCTGGATTCTAGCTGATGTCTTCAAGATCGACATGCCGTTTCTCAAACTAGGCTCTCCGGCGACTGTCACTTACAGCAGCTCCGAAACATATAGTGGAACAGTCGATTTCGTTTACCCTGAGATGGACATTACGGCGAGGAGCGTCAAAGTCAGGATTCCCCTCTACAATCCGGGCATGACGATGAAAGTCGGCCAATATGTAAATGTCGCGATTCATTCGCCGATCAGCTATGATGCCATTGCGGTTCCTTCTCAGGCTGTGATAAACACTGGACTTCGGCAGGTGGTTGCGGTCGCGCTGGGCGGCGGAAGATTTCAAATAAGGGATGTGAAACTTGGCGCATATGCAGGCGGATACTATGAAGTTCTCGATGGTCTGAACGTCGGGGACACGATAGTGACTTCCGGACAATTCCTCATCGACTCCGATGCTGATCTGAAATTTGCCGGCGCGGCTATGTCTGCCATGCCCGGTATGAATATAGGGGGACAGAAGCCAGAGGTCCCCGCGAAACGCGGGGTAAACTCCGGTCAAAACTCAGAAGAGATGAACGATATGCCCGGCATGAACTTGTCGCACGATACGACCGCTCACGGGTCTTCGACTGGACAGGAGCACTGACATGCTTGCGAAAATAATAGAATGGTCGATAAAGAACCGATTTATTGTAATTGTGCTCCTGCTGTTCGTCCTGGCAGCAGGGTATTATGCACTCACCACAAGTCCCGTCGATGCGATTCCTGATTTAAGTGATGTCCAAGTTATCGTTTACACTGAATATCCCGGCCAGTCGCCGACAGTAGTACAGGACCAGGTAACCTATCCGCTTACATCGTCTCTTATTTCGTTGCCGAAAGCAAAAGTAGTCCGGGGATATTCGTACTTCGGATTCTCTCTTGTCTATATAATCTTCAAGGATGGTACTAATCTGTACTGGGCGCGGAGCAGGGTGCTGGAGTATCTCAACTACGCGGCGAACAGACTGCCGCCAGGTGTTACTCCTCAACTAGGCCCGGACGCAACACCGGTCGGTTGGGTTTATGAGTATGCACTCAAATCGAACAAGAGAAGCCTTGGCGATTTAAAATCGATTCAGGATTATTACCTGAAATACGGATTGTCCACCGTGCCCGGTGTCGCTGAAGTGGCAAGCGTTGGCGGCTATGTCAAGGAATGGCAGGCGACGCTGGATCCAAGAAAACTCCTCGCGTACCACATCTCTCCGATGCAGGTGGTAAATGCGATCAAACAGAGCAACAACGACGTCGGCGGAGAGGTGATAGATCATGCCGGATATGAACTGATGATAAGAGGTCTCGGCTACATCAAGAGCCTCGATGACATGAAGGACATTCCACTCGGTGTTGCACGCGGCGGGAAATTTTATCCGCTCGATTCCAAATCGTTGGGACGGTCTCAGTCTCTCGGAGAAGGCGGCGGTTCAGGCATGTCCGGCGGCGGGAATGGAGGTCCTTCTCAGTCCAGCATGTCAGCCGGCAATTTGTCGACCCAGTATTCCAGCAGCAGCTTTTCCACAGGCACACCGGTTCTCCTCGGCGATGTCGCGGATGTCCAGATTGTTGCAGCTCCTCGCCGAGGAGTGGCAGATCTGAATGGCGAGGGCGACGTCGTGGGCGGAATTGTGGAAATGAGATACGGAGAAAATGCGCTCAAGGTGATCGACGGCGTAAAGAAAAAACTCGCCGAGTTGAAACAGGGGCTTCCGCCGGATGTCCAGATTGTCCCGGTCTATGACCGCGCCGACCTGATACATAGGGCGATCAATACACTTCAGGATAAACTCATTGAAGAATCGATTATCGTAGCGCTCGTCTGTCTTCTCTTCTTGTTCCACTTCAGAAGCGGATTTGTGGCCATCCTGACACTTCCGACTGCGATATTGATGGCATTCATCGTCATGCGCTTGCAGGGTCTGAACGCGAACATCATGTCGCTGGGGGGCATCGCCGTTGCCATTGGAGCTATGGTGGACTCGGCGATAATCATGATCGAGAATGCACATAAGCACATCGAAGCAGACGACGGAACGACCGACAGATGGAAACTCATCACCGAATCCTCCAAAGAAGTCGGCCCGTCGTTATTCTATTCGCTTCTCGTGATCACGGTCTCGTTCATACCGGTGTTTGCCCTGACTGGCCAGTCTGGCAGAATGTTCAAGCCCCTCGCATTCACCAAGACGTATTCGATGGCGGCTGCTGCGCTTCTCGGCATAACCGTCGTCCCGATCCTCATGGGGTATTTTATAAGAGGCAAGATTCCGCCTGAAGAGAAGAACCCGATCAACAGAGTACTAATGAGACTTTACACACCCGTCCTCAATTTCGTGCTGAAGTTCAAATGGTGGGTCCTCGGAACTGCGCTCGCTCTTCTTCTGGTCACAATTTATCCATACATGAAATTGGGATCCGAGTTCATGCCTCCGTTGTGGGAAGGCACTCTTCTTTACATGCCTTCGACCTTTCCCGGCATTTCGATAACGCAGGCGCGGCAGACGCTTGAAATGACAGACAAAATAATAAAGAAGTTCCCAGAGGTGACGACGGTCTTCGGAAAGGCGGGAAGGGCGAACACTCCGCTGGATCCTGCAGGTCTGGATATGTTCGAGACCACCGTGAATCTCAAGCCC
>JAKASW010000335.1 GCA_021818875.1 Bacteroidota bacterium | reverse complement strand
GTAATTGTCAATTCGATTAATCCATTCAGGATCGAGGGACAAAAGACGGCTGCCTTTGAGATCATCGAAACTCTTGGTCAATCTCCCACACATCACTCACTTCCGGTTGGAAACGCGGGCAACATCACAGCATACTGGAAAGGTTACAGAGAGTGGTCGCAAAGGCACGGCTCTTCACTTCCGAAGATGCTCGGATTCCAGGCATCAGGCTCGGCTCCTATCGTGCACGGGAAGATCGTGGAGCACCCTGAAACCGTAGCGACGGCAATTCGCATCGGCAACCCTGCAAGCTGGAGACAGGCAGTGCAGGCGCTCGATGAATCGCGTGGGCAGATCAACATCGTGGAAGATTCCGAAATACTTGCCGCCCAGAAGATGATTGCCGCCACGGAAGGTGTTTTTTGTGAACCGGCATCAGCGTCTTCAATTGCGGGTCTGAAAAAATTGGCTGACAAGAACTATTTTAGTTCAAATGATTTGGTCGTCTGTACCCTTACGGGCAATGGCCTGAAGGACCCGGACACAGCGTCAAGAGACATTCCGAAACCTATCGGCGTAAAGCCGGTCTTCGCTGACGTGCTGAGATTAATTCAGGATTGACATGTTATTAGTACAAAAGTTCGGCGGTACATCCGTCGGCACGATAGATAGAATCAGAAACGTTGCAACGCGAGTCGCACGGGCGAAGTCGGAAGGTCACGACGTGGTCGTGGTTGTTAGTGCCATGGCAGGAGAAACCAACCGGTTGATCGATCTGGCAAAATCTGCAGTCAACGAACCCGATCCCCGCGAACTTGACGTGCTGGTTTCGACCGGCGAACAGGTTACAACCGCACTTTTGTCAATGACGCTTCTTTCCATGGGTTACAAGGCACGATCGCTACAGAACCATCAGGTTCATCTCGTCACCGATTCCTCATTTACAAAGGCTCATATCAAGAGAATCGATGCCCAGCAACTCCGTGGAGCACTCAAGAGAGGCGAGATCGCGGTGGTGGCAGGCTTTCAGGGAATCGACGAAGAAGGAAATATAACAACTCTCGGTCGCGGCGGCTCAGATACAACTGCTGTCGCAATTGGCGCGTCACTCAAACCTTATGCGAAGAACAATCTCGTTTGCGAAATCTATACAGATGTGGACGGAGTCTACACGGCAGATCCGAATATAGTAAAGGATGCGAGAAAGCTGAAACGGATCAGCTTCGAGGAGATGTTTGAGCTCGCAAGCTCCGGAGCAAAAGTACTTCAGACGAGGAGTGTTCTGTTCGGAATGAAATTCGACATCCCAATCCACGTGAGAAGCAGTTTCAACGACAGTGAGGGAACGATGGTAGTTAATGAAACGAATGATATGGAAAGCGTAGTAGTAACCGGAATTTCTTATGACAAGAATGAAGCGAAGATAACCGTGATCCATGTCTCCGATAAACCGGGAATTGCCCACAGTATATTTGCCCCGCTGGCCGAGGCTGGGATCGTGGTCGACATGATCATCCAGACTGCAAGCACAGAAGGCTATACCGACATGAGCTTCACGGTCCCGAAGAGCGAGATGAAACCCGCGATGCAAATTCTGCAGGAGCTCGTAAAACAGAAGAAGGCCATCTATGTCGTAGGTGACGAGAAGGTTGCGAAAGTGTCCATAGTCGGGGTCGGCATGAGGACACACTCAGGCGTTGCAGCCACCATGTTCAAAGCACTCGCTGACGCACGAATAAACATCCAGATGATCTCAACGAGCGAGATAAAGATTTCAGTAGTGATCAGTGAAGCGGATATGAAAAAAGCTGTGGAAGTCCTGCATAGGGAATTTGGACTGGGATAAGGAATCTTAGAATACATGAGCAAGGAAAAAGATTACCAGAGCTTCATTGGAAGATAATGGAATGTCGAACAGAGCTTCAGCAATGGATAAGGAATCTTAGAATGCATGTGCAAGGAAGAATTATACCGAAGCCACAGTGGGAAAGCTTAAGACATTGAGTAAACTGAAAGTTGCAATATACGGTGTCTCCGGCTACGCCGGTTATGAGCTTTACAAAACTCTCAAGCGCCATCGCAAAGTCGAAATAGAATACGTTACTGCAGATTCCTCCGCAGGCAAGAAAATTTCTGAAATATATCCGACAACCGATGACAGACGGATTTTGAAAAATGAAGAAGTCGATGTCGGTGGACTGGATGCAGTCTTCCTTTCCCTGCCGCACGGTGCAGCAAGAGGAGTAGTCGAGAAGATCGTCGGCAAATCACCAAGTACTAAGATCATTGACCTCAGCGCGGACTATCGCTTCGACGATGCAGACGAGTATGAAAAGTGGTACGGCCAGAAACACACCAGCCCGGATTTCCTGGAGGACTTCGTCTATGGACTTACCGAAGTGAACCGCGAAGCTATTCGTAAATCGAGGTTCGTCGCTAACCCGGGATGCTACCCGACAGCAGCCATTCTCGGCGTTTATCCGCTGCTCAAGGCTAAATTGATCGACCTTTCATATCCTATTATCATAGACGCCAAGTCCGGTGTTACGGGAGCCGGCAGGAAACCGGAGCTAAGACTCCTTTTTGCGGAGGTCAATGAAAACCTCTCGCCATACAATATTGGATATGTCCACCGACATACAGGTGAAATTGAACAAGAGCTGAAGAAGGTCGCCGGAACAGCCATCACGATTGTTTTCTCTCCTCACCTTGTTCCAATTACACGTGGGATGCTGAATACGATTTATGTAAAGATTCCGACTGAACTAGCCACAGAGGATCTCACGAACATTTTCCGGAAGACATATCATGATGAGGCTTTCGTAAACGTTCTCAGCGGCAGTTCGATTGCGACCTTCCAGCATACGATCAACACAAATCTTTGTGTAATCTCCGTCAAAAAAGTCGAGAATTCACCCTTCGCTATAATAGTCTCCTCAATCGATAATCTTGGCAAAGGTGCCGCGGGTCAGGCGGTGCAGAATTTCAACGTCATGTTCGAACTCGCGGAATCGGAAGGACTCGTTTGAGAATCGTGCTCAAGGTGGGGGGAAATGAAATCGGCGATCCATTTTTCCTCGGTAAACTTTCGGATCTCGTGGTTCAAATCAGATCGGCCGGACACAAGCTGGTCCTCGTTCATGGCGGCGGAAAAGAAATCACCGGCTTGCTGGAACGCCTCGGAATTGAAACGAAATTCGTTGACGGTTTGCGATATACTGATCCCGCCACTCTCGAGGCAGTGGAAATGGTGCTTTCAGGCACGATCAACAAAAGAATAGTAAAGGCTCTCATCCGAAAGGGAGTCGAATCAATAGGTCTGAGCGGGGTTGACGGCAAAATCCTCGTAGCGGAAAGAATCACCCGGAAAAACAAAGACATCGGGCTGGTCGGGAACGTCACGGATGTAAACGTGAACATCCTCACCGCCATGATGGAAAAACTCGTAGTAGTCCTTTCTCCATTAGCCATGGACAGGTCATGTGTCGTGACGCTTAACGTGAATGCCGACTACGCTGCGGCTGCGGTCGGCTCGTCACTTAGGGCTGAGTTGATTATATTTCTGTCGAATGTACCAGGCGTGCTCAGAGACGGAGCCATAATACCGGAAGTGAATGAGATGAGCTTCAACAAATTGAAGGATGACGGGATTGTCAGCGCTGGCATGATCCCGAAGATAGAAGCGGCGTTAGCCGCGCTGAAAGGCGGCACGCTTAAGGCAGTCGTGACAGACGGCGATGGTGCAGCCAAAGTGGTTTCAGGGTTGACAGGAGGCACTGAGATAATCGCATGAAGGTCGAGACAAAGAGTTATCTCACTCTACTTGGCCTGGCATTGCTTTGGGATCTATTGTTCACTTTTCCCCCGATCTTGATCCACTTTGGGATAAATGCCGATATCATTTACAGATTCTTCAGCCCGGTTTGCGACCAGCTTGACGCGAGAAGTTTTCATATTTTCGGGTACAAGCTTGCAGTCTGCTCGCGATGCGCGTCGATATATTACGGCTTCACTCTCGCGTTAGCAGTTTATCCCCTAATCCGGTCATTGAAGGAAGCCAGACTGCCACGACTTTTTTACCTTGCAGTACCGCTTGCGGCAATGTGCGTGGATTGGGGGCTTGATTATACCGATCTCGGACGGAATACTTTTGTCTCCCGTTCCATTACGGGAGGAGTGTTCGGGATCTCGAGCGCGTTCTTCGTGCTCCCTGCGTTCATTGGACTTATCAGAGAATTCTCCC
>JAKASW010000334.1 GCA_021818875.1 Bacteroidota bacterium | reverse complement strand
CACCATGGAGCCGCCTGTTACACTGCTCGATCGTCGCTCCGCAATATCATTCCCCTCGACGGTTCATTTCAATGATTAATCCTGGCCCCTCCAGGATTGGTGTCTCGCAATGACTGGTTCTTTCTGTTGGGACGGCATCTCAGGGCAATGGATCTCACTTTATTCTCCGCAAGAACACATACAGCGTCGGCAACTCGAAGAGCAAAAGGAAACTCGACAATACAAATCCACCGATGACGGCGACCGCGAGCGGCTGCTGCATCTGCGCTCCGGCTCCGACGCCGAGTGCCAAAGGCATCAAGGCAAATACCGCCGCGAACATTGTCATCAGGATAGGTCTTGTCCTGACCTTCGCAGCCTGGAGAACAGTTTCGAGCGATTCTCCTCTTTCCCTTCCGAGCTCTTTGATCATGTGGATTATGAACACTCCGTTCTCATTGACAATTCCAACCATCATTATCATTCCGACGAAACTGGATATGTTGAAGGTTATGCCGGTGACCTGCAGCGCGAGAACGACACCGAAGAGTGAAGTCAGGTCCGTAATAAAGAGCGCAATCGGCACAGAGAAACTTTCGAACTGCAAGATCATCAGTGCAATAACGAGAACCGACGCAGCAACGAGCACAAAGAGAAGACTCTGGAACGATTCCTGCTGGCTCTCGTATAATCCGCCGAAAGCATAAGTCACTCCCAGCGGTAAAATCAAGTTTGCGTTTAAAGTCTTCTTTATGTCGGAAATGGTGCTGCCTAGGTCTCTTCCTTCGATTCGAGCGGTCACAGCGTCCATCAATTTCAGGTTTTCACGGTCGATTTCGCTCTGCCCTTTTAGTATATCGACGGTCGCAATGTTAGATAGAGGGACGTAGAATCCATTCGGCGACCTGAGCTTTACATTTGCGATATCCTGCAATACATCATGGTACCTATCGGGATACCTGACTCTGACGGCAATCAGTTTTTCACCTTCGAGGACATAGGTGTCGGCATTCCCATTCATGATAGTGTATAGCTGGCTCCTAATGTCGGACATTGTGAAACCTGCGCGGGCAGCGAGTACCGGATCAGGATGGACAACAATCGAGGGCCCGCTGATAGTGATCCCGTTGAAAACATCTACCACTCCGGGCACCTTCGAGATCAAATCAGCGACTTCCTTCCCTTTCTGTTGGATAACCGCCTGACTCGATCCAAAAACCTTTATCACGATTGGCGCCGGAGAATTGGTAAGGTCACCAATGAGGTCTTGCATTGCCTGGCCGAAGTCGATTTGAAGTGCAGGTTCCGATACCTCAATCTTCCTGCGAAGCTCATCCATTATCTGAAACACCGACCGCTTCCTGTTCTTCTTAAGCCGGACAAGAAAATCGCCGTTGTTCGGCTCAGTGATGAAGAAGCCGAGCTGCGTACCCTCCCTGCGACTATAAGACTCAACTTCGGGAATGGACATCATTATCTTCTCAACGTGGAATAGCATGTGGTTCGTTTCAGTTAACGAGGTACCCGGAGGCGAGACATAATCCAGCACAAATGACCCTTCATCCATACGGGGCATGAAGTCGCTTCCGATATTCCGGTAAAGCAGAAGAGATCCGGCAACCATGATCACGGCGAAAACCGGTCCAAGATAACTCTTCCTCATGAGAGGCAAGAGAACACTGTCATACATTCTCCCTATCCTATGGGAAGACCTCTCCTCTCTCTGTACTTCCGCATCCACATCTTTTGGCCTCACGAACATTTCCGCGAGTGCCGGCACGAACGTGATAGAGTAAATCATGGACACTGCAAGCGAGACCGCCATCGTCACCGCGAGCGGCTTGAAGAAAGCCCCCGTCACGCCAAAGAGGAACGCGAAAGGAACGAATACTATCATGGAGCTCAGGCTCGAGCCAATCACTGCAGGGAGAATCTCCCTCATCGACATCCCGATCGCTTTGCTCTTGCTTTCCCTTTCAAACCTCATGTTGCGGAAAATGTTCTCTATCATCACGACGATGTCATCGATGACAAGACCGACTGCCGCTGCTATCCCTCCTAAAGTCATTATGTTGAGCGTGTACCCTGCCGCAGTCAAGACAAGGACCGCGGTTGCGAACACTGCCGGAACGGTGATGACAGCCACTGCACCGATTCTGATGCTCCTCAGAAAAACGAAGATGATCAGGATCGCCAGAAACAGTCCGATGATGATCGAATCCCTCGCACTTCCAATCGAACTGCTGATGAAGTCTCCCTGGTCATAGAAATATTTCATCTTTACGCTCGGAGGAATTTCGCTTTTCAGACTTGCGAGAGCGGCTCGCACCTGCTGACCTATCTGAACCGTGTTACCGCCAGGTTGCCTGATTACGTAAACGAGCACAGCAGGCTTGCCATCTGCCGTGATCCGAATGTATTCGATTTTCTCGGAAGGTTTTACGTCAGCGACATCTCCGATCGTAATGGGAATACCGTTCTGGAAGCTAACCACGGTGCTGCGAATATCGCTCAGTCCTTTGTAGAGCCCGTCGACAAGCGTCAGATAGATCTGGTAATTCCGCTGTACCAGTCCGGTCGATGACACAAAGTTTGTATTATTGACAGCAGAAACGACCTGGTCTACGCTTAGGCCATAGCTCTGCAGCTTTTGCGGATATACATCGACAAGGAACTCTCTCTGCCTTCCGCCTTGCACTTTCACTTGAGCAATACCGTCAATCCTTGTCAGTACCGGTCTGATCGTGTAGTAAGCCAGATCGCGGAGCTGAACCTGGTTCAATGAATCGGAAACAAGGCTGAATCCCTCAATCGGAAACACGGTGGCATTCATGCGAGCTATTTGGATGGAGACGGTTGACGGCAGCTCGTTCCGAATGCTGGATACTTCGCCCTGCATCAGCTCAAGTGCCTGGATCATATCCGTTCCCCACTTGAAGTTGATGTCGATTTCCGAAGAGCCTCTGCTTGTCGCCGACCTCACGAGCACAACACCCGGCACTGCCCTTGCCGCCTCTTCGAGAGGCAGCGTCACATCGATCATCATCCGGTTGGCAGGCTCTTCACCGTTGTCTGCGAGTATAACGAGGCGCGGGAAATCTATGTTCGGGAAAAGGGAGATCGGCATCCTGAAGAGCGACACGATCCCGCCAAGACTGAGAATCGTTACGAGAAAGATGATACCCTTACGATGTGAAGTGATGAATTCAAAAAATCTCATTTTACTTACCGGCAACTGTGACTGAGGTGGAATCAGGCAGACCGTACACGCCGGCGGTCGCTACCACATCGCCCGGCTTGAGACCTGAAGTGATCTGGAAGTCACTTGAATCGGAGAGTCCGACATTAACCTGCTTCAGCAGTGCGATAGAATCACCTTGAATCTTCCAGACAAAATAACGATCCAGCTCATCGTTATGGTACACGGCCGCTCTCGGCACGAGGACTACGCCTCTCTGTTCCCCCACCTTGATCTGTATATTTCCAAAAGTCCCCGCAGTGACAATTTCCGGAATAGCGTCAAGAGAAATTCTTACTTCGACGCTCTGGCTGTTCGGATCCGTAGCGGGATTGATAGCCTGAACTGTTCCATGGAGCGGAGCGATTTGCATCCCGGGAATTGTGACAAACGCACTCTGACCGGGACTGATCGAGGAGAGGTAGTTAATGGGAACATTGGCGACAAAATACTCACTCTTAAGGTCTATCATCTCGACGAGATCGGTACCCTGGTTTACAAGCTCGCCTTCAGTCACAAATCTGTGAATTACCGCGCCGGAAAAGGGAGCCGTTATTGTTGCCACAGCCGCGGTACTCTTTGCAAGCTGGAGCGCTTCCTCCGCCTGCGTCTTCCCTTCCGGGGTCTTCGCCTGGCTAAGAAGTTCCTCTGCTCCAAGGATTGAAGCGTTCGATTCCTGAGAGATGACTGCAGCGATCGGCTGCCTCTTCTGAACGATGTCTCCTTCGAGCACAAAAACCTTTTCCACTTTCCCTGGTATTGTCGATTTGACCTTCTCGTCCCTCAGAACACCAAACGAACCGGTCGCATCCACCATGTCGTTGATATTGCCGAAGGTCGCAGTAGCCACTTCGACAGTCGCGCGAGGTTTCACCTGGACGGCGTCATCTTTTTTTGTGCTGCAGCCTGCGAACATTTCCGTTGTTACCATTACCAATAATGCAATCGAGAAATAGTGCCTGATCTTCATTTTTCTTCCGAATAGTTCAGCCTGTTCAATTTCCAAATACCGATATGCATCTGC
>JAKASW010000333.1 GCA_021818875.1 Bacteroidota bacterium | reverse complement strand
TAAGTGCCAAGTGTGAATTGTCAAGCGCCACTTTATTCACCCACCCCAGGGCCACGAGTGTTCCCCCACCTGTAGCGTTAACGATTTGAAGTATAGTTCATGGTGTTCTGAGAGTCAAGTTTAGAGGGTGCAAGTTTTTTTCTGTAAGATTCTCCTTTTATTACAATTTGATGGGTATTGTGAGCAAGCCGATCCATAAGAGCATTTGCCATGATTGGGTCCGGGAAGATGCCCTGCCAATCAGAGATGGAACGATTACTGGTAATGAGGATTGATCTGGATGGGTACCGAGCATCTACGATGGCGTAGAGATATTCGGCGGACTGCTGGTCGATCTTCTTGAAAGCAAAATCGTCGAGGATAAGAAGATCAGATTCAATAAGTGGCTTTAGTTTCTGATCAAGAGAGCTGGCAAGATCAGCCTGTGCAAGAAGGCGGAGGAGTTCCTGGAAGTTGAAGTACTCGACGCGGAGGTGCTTCCTGCAAGCCATGTGAGCGATGGCTTTAGCAAGATGAGTCTTTCCCGTACCGGTTGGACCGAGAAAGAAGACGTTTTCTCCCTTGTCCATGAAGTGACATGTAGCCAGTTCTCTTATCATGGCTGCGTTGATGGATGGATTGAAGGAGAAGTCGAAGCTTTCCAGGGTCTTAGAGGAGTCGGCATGAGCATGTTGGAGAAGACGCTGAAGCTTCCTGTTGGCACGTTCCTGGGTTTCATCGGTCAAAAGCATCAAGAGTAACTCCGAGAAGGCGAGGCTGTTGTTCTGGGCTTCCATGAGCCTTAGTTCAACTGTGTCAGCCATGCCGGAGAGCTTTAGGGATTTGAGAGAGCTGATAAGTTGTGCAGTGTTGTTTGACATAAATGTCTCGTTATTTAAATGAGTGATCAAAGTAGCCGATGTCTCTCACGAAGGATTGAGTCTCATCGGAGAGTTTGAGCTGTTGTGGTTCTTTTTTGCTTTGGATGAGTTTTTCAATTGAAGCCTTGAAATACTTTGGGCTGAAGTATACTCCATTTCCTGGGCGGGGACTGGTGCGAATGGAGGAGAGTAGATTGAAGGCAGCTTCTTCTACCAGTTCGGCGGGATACTTCTTTGCGACCTCTATGATACCCTGCGCACGCCTCATGTTCATGAAGGCATTCGGAGTCAAAATGGTACGCACCAGCTCATGGAAAGAAGTCCCGATCTTGGTTGCTTGAGTCTGAAGATAATGGGGCATTCCTTTGTCTAAAGCGGCCCTGAGATTTTCCGGAAAATCGTTAGGATCGGTCTTTCTATATCCATTTGAGGGAACGACGTGTTCCTTTATAAGTCGCTCATTGTAAAAGACTTGTATCATTTCGCCGGAGAGCTTAGCCCAAACCTTTTTCCCTGAATATTGGTAAGGCACTGAATAGCTCTTCTTGTTCACCTGTATGTAGCAATCCGGATGAACAATGACTTCTTTCCAGAGCGCTGCTTCAAATGATGCAATGGGAAGAGGGATAAGCCTGGGTTGTTCTTCCTCCAGAAATACTGGAAAAGGCATCCGGTGAGTTGTGCCATGCTTTGTCATGCCGTAGCCGTTCTTCAGCCACTTGAGCGTCCTAACGTTGAGATCCAGGAGTGTAATGGTTGGATAAATAGCAACGAGTTCTTTGAACTTCTCGCGGATGGTTTGCACATCCCGCTCGACCTTTCCTTTGTCCTTCGGACTTCTGACTCTCGCAGGATCCAGGAATGTACCATAATGTTCAGCCAGCTCTCGATAGGCACGGTTGAATTGCGGATCGTACAGATCAGGCTTTATGACACCGTCTTTCAGATTATCGAGGATAATTGTCTTGGGAACGCCGCCGATGAAGTCAAATGCTTTCACATGTGAGTTCACGAAGCTCTGGGAGTCTTGTCTGAAAACGAACTCGACGAACTTGTGTCTGCTGAATGAAAGTGTTGCGATGAAAGCATACAACGTTCGTTTCTTTTGCTCGATGGGATCGTACAGTGTCCCGGCTTTACAGTAATCGATCTGCATCTGCTCTCCAGGCTCAACTTCAATCCGACATGTTACCTCCTTGAGGTTCAAGACAAGTTGGTTGCTCTTTACAAAGCGTCTGAAGCTCGTGTAGCTTACTCTTCCAGTCAGATCGTGTCTCTGGCAGATGACACTAAACGCTGTCTTGGGTTTTAGATCGTCTTTGCTGATGAGGTTTTTTAGTTCTTCGAGATGAGGCTCAAGAAGACTTTGCTTCTGTGATGACCGCTCACGCTGCGTTACGTTCCCTTGCACCACTTTCACAACTTCTTCTTTGTCTACCGCTGTGCCATTGTCCAGTATCCCTTTTGAACGCAGTTGATTGATGTACTTCCTCACACTCTTCCGGTCATACCCGAGTGTACGAGCTATTAACCGTATCCCCTGTCCAGCCTGGTACCGGCGGATAATTTCCCAGATGTCCAATGTATTGATCCTTTTGTATGCCATTTATTTCCTTTCTGATGTGAAGGAAACAAAATGACATCGGTGATGAAATCTTGAAAGCCACAGGTGGGGGAATATAAATGGCCCCGCCCGGGGGAATTGTCGTGGCGCTAATTCAACTTAGGTGGGGGAATTGTTGTGGCGCTCGACATTTCCCGTTGAGCAAGATGAAATCTTTTGCCGGTTGGAAGAATGGCGTTCGAAAACAATTACCGTGACAACGCTCGCCTCTTTTGTTGCTTCTTCCTTCAAGAGATGCTATTTGGACAATAGAATGATCTATCCCCTGAGAGGCGGAACGCTCGACTAACCGTTCTCGCTGGTCAGGCGAGCAATTTGCAGTAAATAGAATCTCAGAAGATCTTGCTCCTTCGGATCCAGCGCTTGTTCTTCAATCTTCATAATCTTTTCAACTTCTCTGAGAGCGCGAATTATGCTTACCGGCACTTCAACCATCGATTTCGAGATTGCCGTCAGGTAATCGAGGGCTGCCGACAGAAATTCTTGCATGCTGTCATCAAATGTTCCGGGAGTCAATGCTGGCGCGATCTTCATTTTCTTTGGAGTGAACACATAATCCTCTTGAAATTCAGACGATGATAGGGCATGGAGAGCCAGGGCAAGCTCAGAAAAACTCATGACTCTTTGGAATATCGGTTCCTCTAGGAGTTTCCAGATAGTTTCTCTCCATTTGCCGACTTCCTTCGGGATGTTTAATAGCCGGGCAACTTCATCGTGCCATCCTTTGTCTATATTGGTTCCGATCAGTGACTGAAGGATTTTCATTTCGGTGTTGAAGATGTTTTCCTGGAGCAAGACCGCGACATCCGGCCTCAAAGTGGGCAAAAGTTCTGGAACAAAGACGTCGCCGGAAAAGAATTCGGATACATCAAGCCCGTGTCTCCTCAACAATTCTTTCTGAAAGAGTGGAAGGAATTTTTCAATCAAGTCGATATCTTCTCTCAATGCAGTCAGAGCAGAATTGCCCGGAGGGAACGCTTTCTTGAGTTTGTCCACGTAAACCAAATTGGCATCGTGGTAGATCCGAAGAGTATTGATCATTTCATAAACCGGGAGGCGAGGAAGTACCTGATCAGAGATAAGTGTGAGGGGTTCGCCTTCCGCGAATTCCATCTGTGAGAAGACATCCAGGGCGCGGAATATGCCGGTGGTAAGCTGGTTTACACCCAGTACAACAGTCTGTGCCTGATTGTGGGATATTGCCCTGAGCAGGCTGCCATATTTCGATAATGGAATTGTGCCTGCAATTCTTTGAATTATTTCCTGGCCTGATCCCTTGTCAATATCCTGTCCGGGGCGAGCGGTCGGTCGGTCACGGAGCGGCGGTGTTGTTTTGCCGATGAAGTATGATATGATATGTATCCCTACAATGTCTTCCTCTTTTCCATAGAGTATCTGCCTGAAATTGTCAGTATGGATTTCAAGGAACTTATTAAAAATCCCGTCGCGTCTTCCCACAGTAATCCGCTCAAGTTCCTGGATCCCGCGGTTTTTGAACTGGAGCCTGGTTTCGGAAAGCGGTTCGCTTGCCCGGTATGCGTCACTTTCGTAGAACTCCTGCGACTTCTTGATATGATAAATGAGCCGGGAAAATTCCTCTACAGAAAGGTGACGGCACTTTTCGAAAAGGTTACTCTGGAACGTGCGCAGGTCGCCTGAAGAATGTACCCCCATGAGCGGCGTGGTTGCGTAGTAGGTGCTCCGCCGGGTTGATTCCTGGAGATAAGCGGAGAATCTCCGACGGGAGTCTCCATCATCATGGAACAATCGTTC
>JAKASW010000025.1 GCA_021818875.1 Bacteroidota bacterium | reverse complement strand
ATTTCGGCCCATCCTTCGACCGCATCACCGTGGAGAATCGTCGGCGGTCCTTTTCTGCAAAGCTGGATTCAAACTAATATGGTACACTTGCTTAACAATGACTGGCTCGCGAAATGAAATTTCATGCTAAAAGATCATCAAAACGCACAGAGGGGGTTGGTTCAATGGCCAAAATTCTGTTCCTGTTTACATTCATTTTCTCTGTCCTGGCACCATTAGCTATGGTCCAGGTTAAGGCCATGGGAAAGACCGGTAAGCCCAAAGGAAACATTGCATGCTTCCTTTCAAACGGATTCCCCACTGTGGATGCACCGGTAATTAGCCCAGCGACGCTGAAGAAGGCATTGGACGGATTGAGTGTCGAGTACTTCGGGAATGTCGGCTCCCTCAACGAAGAATTGAATGCCGGGAATTTCAAGGCCCTTATTTTGCCTTACGGAAGCGCATTCCCGGTCGGTGCCTGGGAGGCGATCCATGACTTTCTCTTGCACGGAGGGAGTCTCGTGTACCTTGGTGGTTACCCGTTTTACCAGCCCGTTCTTGGCGATGAAGGCAACTGGGTTATGGGGACACCTCAACCGACTTACGCTCACGAGCTTCTCATCGGTCCGGCCGACTCAATCGTTCTGAATTCATCTCCTTTTTATTTCAAAGGGGCGAAGCTGGTTTCGCTGCATGGTGTGGGGTTCGGTCTTGATAATTTCTCTCTGCCTTCAAAAGTATTCGAGCTCACAGTCAGGTTTGCCACAAAGCTATATTTCCCCGATGAGGGTGGAAGCGATGGACCTCGCAATGCTGTGTTGAGGCCCCTGCTCCAGGTTGTAAATGAGAATAATCTGCCCATTGCATGTCCTCTTCTTGAGATCGACAGGCTTCAGGGTGCGACGGCTGGAGGAAGGTGGATACTTGAGCCATCCGATTTGAAACTCGATGCGGCAGCAATTAGGAAGTGTGTTGATCTGGCGCTGGAGGGTGCAAGTTTTCTAGAAGCACTCCCCGTCAATGCGTGTGTCGATAAGGGAGAGATTCCGGTTATAAGAATAAACCAGATGATACCCGGTTCTGAAGGCGATACAAAGGCAGCATCGACAGTCGACGTTCTTGTCAGGAGTCAACGCGGGAACACGGTATTCGAAGGTACCACGGAGCTTGTCGGCACCAACGGGTTTTCAACGGGTACAATAGCGGTCAGGACGAGAGGGTTGCTTGCACCTGGATTGTACACAGTAGATGTTCAAGACAGAGATGATTCATGGAAACCCGATTCAGCCACGTCTGGATTCTGGGTGATGGATAAGAAATTATTAGACTCGGCACCTCCGCTCTCTGTCTCGAAAGACTGGCTGCTGAAAGGCGGCAAGGTATTTCCGATCGTCGGTACAACTTATATGGCGTCCGATGTCGACAGAGAATTCCTGCTGGATCCTAATCCGTATCTCTGGAATAAAGATTTTGCACGGATGCAAAAACTTGGCGTGAATTTTGTCCGGACAGGGATCTGGACGGGATGGAAAAGAATTATGTTGAGCCGGGGCGCAATTGACGAAGGATTCCTTCGTGCCCTCGACGCATACGTTCTCACGGCAGCCAGCCATGATATAGTGGTATGTTTCAATCTTTTTGCCTTTACTCCGCCGCAGGACGGCGGTTCAAATCCCTATCTAGATCCGCGCGCACTCGGATGGCAAAAAGCTTTCGTGACGCTGATAGCTTCTCGTTATAGAAATGTCGGATGGATAAACTATGATCTTATAAACGAGCCTTCTTACTCCCCCACCGACCAGCTCTGGCACAACCTCCCGATCGGTGATAAATACGAGCAGGAAGCATGGAAAAAGTGGGTAGTGAAAACTCACGGGTCAGATGTCGAAAAAATTCTTGATGACTGGCGTGACCCCAAAGGCAACGTCTTCTCGGTGCCGAGTGCGGCCGACCTGACGTACCAACAAGTCAGGGACAATCTCAATCCGAGAAAAGGACTCGACTTCAACAGGTTTACACAGTCTGTGGTGGCACACTGGGCTGGCGAACTGCGCAGCGCAATTCGCGATGCAGGCGGCGATGAACTCGTCACGCTGGGTCAGGACGAAGGCGGCACTACGATTCGTCCGGAGCAGCAGTTCTTTTATCCCGACGTTGATTACACCTCGATGCATACATGGTGGTTCAACGACAACCTATTATGGGATGTGGTAGACACGAAGTCTCCTGAAGAGCCTAATCTCATTTCAGAAACGGGCCTGATGAGGCTTGAGGACATTGACGGCAATGCATGGCGTTCACCCGTCGCCGCAAGGAATTTGCTCGAAAGAAAATTCGCTTACGCATTCCAGGGGAAAGGCGCGGGTGTGCTTGAGTGGGCATGGAATATTAATCCTTACCAGCCTACCGACAATGAATCGGTGATCGGATTCGAGCGACCCGACGGCACTTTCAAAATTGAAATTGAAGTGCTCGAAGAATTTGCGTCCTTCTTCAAGCAAGCCCAGCCGTATTTAGGCGACTACCGGACGGACCCGGTGATACTCATCAGCCCTGACTCGAAAATGTTTTCCGGCCAACCAAAAAGCAGGTTAGGCACTCAGCGAATTGTGAGAGTGCTTGCCGAAAGATTCGGCATTGTCCCCACAATGTTGTCTGAGTATAAGCTTACGGCTCAAAGATTAAAGGGTGCTAAACTGATTATTGTATCCGATCCGGAAATGTTGTACGACTCGGCTTCCGTCGAGCTCTATCGTGCTTCCGAGAACGGGACGAAGATACTCTTTACCGGAGCGGTCCAGGGAAATGAATATGGGAAACTGACGAAGGATTTTCTGCGTCTGGGACTGAACTACGGAAGCACTCCTGTCAACCATTATGATCCTACGCATTGGAACCTGAACGGAGAGGATGGGGGATTCGTTACTTTCGGCGCTTTGGAAGATGAATTCCTCAGGAAGAGCGATGCGCCGCCGCTCGATCATCTTAGCGGAAACATTTTGCAGGAACCTCTTCCGCTGGAGTACGCGTCGCAGCGCGGGCCACTCGTTGCTCTTCTCCAGAGTGTTCTGAAGTATGCCGGCGTAGAAGCGCATCTTTCCAATACACCGGTCGCATCGAGAGTTCTCGATACAGGTCAGTATTCTCTGGTGATTCTGGTGAACGAGTCACCGGTAAGTATCGATAGAGATATCTACGTAGGCCACCACGAATTCAATATGTCAGTCCAGGGTGGACAGACACGTCTGGCCCTGGTTCATCGCACCGACGGCAAAATAATCGTCTCCACAAAGGGCAATCCTATCAAGATGGTGAAGTGAGGGCGGGTGTACTGAAAGCAATCGTGAAATGATCCTGGAAGAAATGTCCGAATATGTAGGTAAGAATCTCCTGGACAAATGGTATCCACTTGCTGTTGATGCGAAGAATGGGGGATACCACACGGATATTGCTTACGATTGGAAGATCGAGCCGGTGCAGCACAAGATGATAGTCACTCAAGCGAGGCACGTTTGGACGGCATCAAAAGCAGCTATCTTTTTCAACAACAAGACCTATGCAGACGCAGCTATACATGGTTTCGATTTTCTCAGAAACAAGATGTGGGATACGAAACATGGTGGCTTCTACCAGATGCGGGACGGCCGTGGAGAAACGACCGACTACCTGGGTTTCTTCGGCGAGAAGCGAACCTACGGGAACGCATTTGCAGTCTACGCTCTGGCCGCGTTGTATGAACTGACCGGTGACCCGGCGATACTCGACTTTGCAAGGGAAGTGTTCGAATGGATCGAGGAGCATTCGTATGATCGAGCACAAAAAGGATATTTCCAGTTCCTGACTTCCGATGGAAGGCATTTCGATAGATGGGATAACTACAAGACAGAAGCTTACGATGAACCGGAGCTCGGCTTTAAAGATCAGAACAGCTCGATTCATCTCCTCGAGGCATACGCCGAATTGTACAGGCTCTGGCCGTATCCTTATCTGGGAGAAAAGCTGGCGGAACTTCTTCGTCTTGTCAGGGACGTGATCACGACGAGCGCCGGGTACATGAATCTTTTCTTTCATAACGACTGGTCACCCGTGTCATTCAGAAACGCACCTGACGAGATTCGGGAACGCAATTATCGACTGGATCATGTCTCGTTCGGTCACGACTACGAGACGGCGTACCTGATGCTGGAAGCCTCATACGCGCTCGGCAATCAGAATGATGCCGGAACTCTATCAACATCTCGTAAAATGGTCGATCATGCGATAGCGAACGGCTGGGACGCGGAAGCAGGCGGTTTCTTTGACGCAGGCTACTATTTCTCAGGCGAAGATAAGTGTACCATCATTACATCGACAAAGAACTGGTGGGCGCAGGCTGAAGCTCTGAATATTCTGCTTATGATGTCGAAGATATTTCCGGAAGACAGCACATACCGGGACCATTTCGAGAGGCAGTGGACATATGTGAAGAAGTTTTTGCTGGATTACGAGCACGGGGATTGGTTCGAGGGCGGCCTTGACAAACAGCCGCATTTAAGGAGAGGCCCAAAAGGACACATCTGGAAGTGCAACTACCACACTGCCCGTGCCATGATGAGCTGCATCAAGATGCTTGCTGGTGACGATTATAAATTGAATTCCGAAAGCCATTGGTTCAAGACGATGAAACGAGAATCGGACAAATTCATTGCACACTGGCAAGAGACGAAGGCGAGCGATTCAATAAATGGACCGTTCACCAGGTCGGTTGGAGGCGCTAACTAGTGGAATGCCGAAGGTCAATGATAATCGTGGCTATCCCGAAGAAAATAAATAACCACCCACTCTTCCATTCTCGCGTGCTGCCAGTTGGATTCAAGCTCTTTCCTGAGCATGGATTCCCGATAACATCATTCGGAAATGACGCAGGGACGCTTTGGGGACAGCCGGGAGTTGTCCCGCGCACAAAATTCTCAAACGCCGGAAATCTGATATTGCTTTTTCTCTTTCTATTTGTTTCCACTGCCGAAGCTCGAGCACGCTCTTCCAGGTATCTTGTAATCCCCGCAATTTTTTCGAATGACATGGTACTCCAGCAGAAATCCGTAGATCCCATCTGGGGGAGAGCGGATCCCGGTTCGAAGGTGATTGTCAAAACAAGCTGGGGGGAAAAGGCTGGGACGATTGTGAGTCGTGACAGTATCTGGACGGTCCGGCTGAGGACTCGGAGCGCAGGTGGACCATACGAGCTGACTGTTTCGGTGGGAGATACGACTGCGACTTTCAGCAATGTCATGCTCGGTGAAGTCTGGCTTTGTTCGGGTCAATCGAACATGGAGATCCCACTGCAGGGATGGCAGCCTGAATATCCGATAGAGAATTCTGCCGCGGAAATAGACTCCGCAAATTATCCCGACATAAGATTGTTCACGGTGGCAAGGGCGTACTCTGTGACTCCGGACTTCAATTGCGTGGGTAAATGGAGCGAGTGCACGCCGAGGACGGCGGCTCCTTTCAGTGCGGTCGGTTATTTCTTTGGACGAAAATTATTCAAAAAGTTGCACGTTCCGATCGGGTTGATATCGTCGGTGTGGGGCGGGACGGAGATACAACCTTGGATCGGCGCGAAGTATTTATCGAAGATGCGGTCTTATAGGAAAAGGGTCGAGACGATAGAGAGTTCGGGCTCATTGATAGCAGCACTTGAGAAATGGGTAAAGTCTCACCCCGTTATCGATATATCTGCCAGACCGGAACAGGACCAATGGAAAGGGTTGGATTTCGATGACAGCCGTTGTTCGGAAGTTAATTGCGACGACTCCTTGTGGAATACGGTTAAGCTTCCCAACTTTTGGATATACAACTATGAAGTCCACGCCGGCCGTTTCATCGGGGCAGTCTGGTTCAGAAAAATAGTCCAAATACCGAAGAATTGGGTTGACTCTACCCTCGTCATCGATCTGGGTCCTATCGGCGGAATGGACGAGACGTGGGTGAACGGAGTTAAGGTCGGTGGGATTCTTGAGCCAGGTTACGATGCCACTCCGAGAGTCTACGATGTACCGGGAAGTGCAGTGAGCGATACAACTCTGACGATTGCGATCAGGATACCTGACATAAGTTCATGGGGAGGGATTTACGGTAATGGCGTCAAGATGGAGGTGCATCCGAAGTCGGATTCCGCAGAGAGCGTTCCACTGTCGGGCACGTGGAAATTCATGCCTGTCGCTCAATATATAAACGGCAAGTTCTACGTGTTCAGTCCTGATGGTGAGATTTGCTTCCGCCCAAAGGTTCCGTTTGCATACAGCGAGAATTCACCTACCGTCCTCTACAATGGCATGATAGCGCCGTTGATTCCTTTCCGCATAAAGGGAGTTATCTGGTACCAGGGCGAATCGAATGTAGGGATGCCATACAGCTACAGGTATCTTTTCCCGCTTTTGATAAACGGATGGAGAGCAGCTTGGGGCGAAGGAAACTTCCCATTCTATTGGGTTCAGATAGCACCGTACCATTATGGCAAGGCATCGTATTCGTATGTGATACGCGACGCGCAGCGAGAAACGCTCTCACTCCCGCACACTGGCATGGCTGTAACACTCGACATCGCTAACCCGACCACGATACATCCAACTGATAAGCAGGACGTCGGCCTGCGATTGGCACTCTGGGCATTGGACAAAAATTATGGATTACCTGGAATCTATTCGGGACCGCTTTACAAGTCGATGAGAGTAAGAAGAGGGAAGGCGATCATATCGTTCAAGTACGTTGACGGCGGGCTTGTGTTCAGACCTTTGAACGGAGAAAGTAATTTTATCATTGCGGGTCGCGACAGTCAGTTCGTGAAAGCCGAAGTGAGAGTGGTCGGAAGAACTCTCCAGGTATTCAGCCCGAAAGTCAGTCATCCGATAGCCGTCAGATATACATGGGGGAATGCCGAGGAATCGACGCTCTTCAACAAAGCCGGACTCCCTGCTTCAACATTCAGGACAGACAATTGGCATTGGTGACTTTTCAGATCGACGGGAATGAGAAACCTAATATCGGAAATAAAAGGGTTTGAATGCATTTAGGCGTTATTGACCTGACGATAATTCTCGTTTATATCGTTGGAGTTGTACTGCTCGGTGTATTTGTTACCAAGAGAGCATCAAAGAATATCCACAACTATTTTCTTGGTGGCAACGTCATGCCATGGTGGGCCCTGGGGGTGTCGAATGCCTCCGGGATGTTTGATGTCGCGGGGACTATGCTGCTGGTTTACTGGCTTGCAGTCTATGGAATGAAGAGCATGTGGATCCCGTGGTTATGGCCGGTGTTCAATCAGATTTTTCTGATGGTCTATATGTCTGCCTGGCTGAGACGCTCAAACGTCATGACGGGAGCCGAATGGATAAAGACAAGGTTCGGTACGGGAAAAGGAGGCAACCTCTCTCACATAATTGTGGTTGTCTTTGCGCTCATAAGCGTGTTGGGGTTTCTTTCGTATGGCTTCAAAGGAATCGGTGAATTTGCGGTCGCTTTTTTGCCTCCCATCGTCACCAACGCGGCAACACTTGCCAGGTATCCCGACATCAACGTCAACCTTTACGGCCTTCTTATCATGGCGATCACGGCTATTTATGTTGTCAAGGGCGGAATGTTCAGTGTCGTCATCACCGAACTCATGCAATATGCCATTCTCACTATTTCGTCTATAGCGATAGGAATAATAGCGATGAGCTATGTGTCGCCATCCATGATCCATGAGGTTCTTCCGCACGGTTGGAGCAACATATTCTTCGGCTGGAACCTGCATCTGGACTGGACTTCGATAACGGCCGCAGCTTCAACAAAAGTCGCAGGATTCGGGAAATGGATTGCAACTGATGGCTACTCGATGTTCGGACTCTTCTTCATCATGGTGCTCTTCAAAGGGATATTCATCTCGGCCGCCGGCCCTGCTCCGAACTATGACATGCAACGTGTACTTTCGACGAAGAATCCCGTTGAAGCTGTGAAGATGAGTTCGGCTGTCAATGTAGTCCTGAATCCTGCACGTTACTTTATGACTGCCGGGTTGACGGTCCTCGCTCTTACGAACTTCAATGCACTCTACAGCGGTTCGATATCTACTCCGAATTTCGAGACTATTCTCCCGGAGGTACTGGCACACTACATACCCGTCGGACTTCTCGGACTGTTGATGGCTGGTCTGATCGCGGCATTCATGAGCAACTTCGCGGCAACAGTGAACGCCGCTCCCGCCTATATAGTTAACGATATATACAAACGCTACATTAATCCGAATGCTGCTCCGAAGGTTTATGTGCACTGGAGTTACGGGACGACGTTGCTCGTCATTGTAGTGGGAGTCGGTATAGGTTTCCTCGTAAGTTCAATCAATCAAGTAGTCCTCTGGATCGTCTCGGCATTGTGGGGCGGATACACGGCGGCGAATGTGTTAAAATGGTACTGGTGGCGGTTCAACGGCTTCGGATACTTTTGGGGAATGGTCTCCGGGATCGGTTCGATGTTGATCCTCCTTGTCCTTGACAATCTCAACCTCATCCCATTTTTGCACAATTGGCCGCTCACGAGCAATGCGAGCCTGAACTCATTCCCGATAATATTCATCGTCTCGATCATAGGATGTTATGTCGCTACCTACATGACGCCCGCAGAAGACGACGAGATACTCATGAATTTTTACAAGAGCGTCCGGCCCTGGGGCTTCTGGAAACCGATTAGAGAAAAGGTCATGAAAGCTGATCCATCGTTCGTTCCCAACAAGGATTTCAAGCGAGACATGTTTAATATAGTTGTCGGTATTGTTTGGCAGATCACCTTGATGGCAGCGCCGGTGTATTTGGTAATTCGCCATTGGTCCGGATTCTATGTCTCGATGGCCATCATGATTGCGACCACTGTGGTTTTGAAATTTAACTGGTGGGACAAACTCGAAGAGACATTCGGTGAAGGCAAAGAGAAGACGAGTGAAGTCAGAGACTCAGGCGTCGAGCTTGCAGGGGAGGCGAAATGAAAGAAAGATCTTTTTCTCAGTTTCCATATTTTCTTATAGCTGTTCTGGTTGCAATGTCGGGCTGCGCCCCGGTCAGTCAGCTTTACACGCTGGGTGTCGGAGTTTATCCCGGCGATCCCCTTGAAAATTTTGCGCCATCTTCCATAATCGATTCTGCAGCTTATCGAAATCTTGCATTGCTCAGACCGGCATACCAATCGAGTGCTTACGATTACAACCTCACCGCGCAGCTAATCACCGACGGCTTGACCGATACAACAATGCCCGGCTGGCTTGTTGTCAAGACCAGCAACGGACTTCTCAGCAAACAGGAGCGCGAATTTGTTCTCGATCGGCATACGACAAGCTCCATCAGCTTCGACACTTCGAGTGGTTGGATTCAGGTACACATGGCAGGAAACTATGATGTCCCTCCCGTTGACAGCCTGAGCTTATCAGGTATCGTACTTGTCGATACGCTTCGACCGGGTGACTGGCGCTTTTCCGTCGAAGGTTCCCAGGATGGCATAAGCTGGGACACTCTCGGCATTGCTAAAGGGGACAGCTTTCCCGGCATTGTCGCAAACACTCTTGCAGGCAAACCTCTGCCGCGGAGGTTTGAAGTATTCTATGGGTTTGGTTGGGAAAACGTACCGAGCTTCGTAAGGCTTTTCAATTACACTTTTGTTACTGATTCGACGGTGCATTATGAATTCTACAGAGTCGCTTTCTCTTCTCCCAACGCGAAGAAATGGCAGGTCTCAATCTTCGGGCTTTACGACAAAGGTCACTTTGCCCCGATTGGCGGGCCGTACCACTTTGTTAATGCCTGGAAGAGCGCGGGCCCGGATACGGAATGGGTTTACGTCGATCTCGGGGCGGTGTGTTCTCTCAATGACGTGAAGTTGTTCTGGATAAGACCGGCGCTCGCGGGAGAAATACAGGTCTCCGATGATGCGGTTCACTGGCGAGACGTCGCACCTCTGCCATCCGCGCCAGCTGACCCGATGAAAATGAATATCAAGCTTAGAAGGGAAGAAAGAGCCAGGTATGTCCGTGTCCTAATGACAAAGCCCGCGGATGTCCATGATGGCTACATCCTGAGTCAACTTGAAGTCTTCGGTACAGGTGGTACCAAACTTGTCGCGCATCCGCAGGCTCCGATAGCAAAAGACGGCAGAATGTATTTGTCCGGGGGCGCATGGAGACTTCAACGCTCTTCACTCGTCGATGCAAGCGGGTTCACCATATCTGAGCCGGCTTTCAACGACACCGGATGGATGATTGCGACCGTCCCGGGTACCATACTCACAAGCTACTTCAATGATGGAGCGATACCTGATCCAAACTTCGGAGATAACCAGGTCTTAATCTCAGATTCGTACTTTTACTCGGACTTCTGGTACCGCGATGTTTTTAATCCACCCGCCTCATATCAGGGGGAAAGAACCTACCTGAATTTCAACGGCATCAACTGGAAGGCGGAAGTTTATCTGAACGGCCATGACCTCGGACGAATCGAGGGCTCGTTCATCAGAGGAAGGTTTGATGTCACTGACATTCTTAAGCCTGGCGAGCCGAATGTTCTGGCGGTTCTTATCATAAAGAACGCTCATCCAGGTTTTACAACTGAACAGACCAGGTACACTACCGATGCGAACGGAGGACAGCTTGGCGAAGACAGTCCCACATTTGAAGCGTCGGTCGGTTGGGACTGGATACCGACAATTCGTGGGCGAAACACAGGGATCTGGAATAGTGTCTTTCTTTCGAAAAGCGGTCCGGTTACAATCAAAAATCCTTACGTCTCGACAACACTTCCTTTGCCGGACACGACTTCCGCAAATATCAATATCCAATTCACCCTTCATAACCATGCTGACAATGTCGTCGCAGGAACCGTGCAAGGTAAATTCGGCGGAGTCCGATTTCAACGGCAAGTGACTCTCAATCCTTTCGAAACCAGGATGATTGATTTCGGCCCTTCGATGGATCCACAATTGAGTATCCACGACCCGAAACTCTGGTGGCCCAACGGATATGGAAAGCAGAACCTGTACAAAGTGCATCTGGAATTTGTGTATAATGGTAAGCTATCCGATTCGAAATCTTTCAAGACGGGGATAAGGCAGATGTCATATTCGGAGAAAGGAGGCGCACTAAGAATCTGGGTTAACGGACGACGCCTCATTCCGCGAGGCGGCAACTGGGGTTTCTCCGAGTCGATGCTCAGGTATCGACAGAGAGAGTATGACATAGCTATCCGCTATCACAAGCACATGAACTTTACGATGATCCGAAACTGGGCGGGACAGACTGCAAACATGGCGTTCTACAAAGCCTGTGACAAATACGGGATCATGGTGTGGCAGGATTTCTGGCTTGCCAATCCCGTCGATGGTCCGAACCCTAGCGACCCGGGAATGTTCATTCGAAACGCAAGAGACTACATTGAGCGAATACGGAACTATCCCTGCATGGCATTGTTCGTCGGACGAAACGAAGGTGATCCGCCGCCCGTAATAGACTCCGCACTTGTGAAGATGATCGGAGAGCTTGATCCGGGAGTCAAGTACATCCCGAACTCTGCTTCCGGACCGGTTAGTGGCCATGGTCCTTACAGCCTGATGCCGACGAAGTATTATTTTGAGTACCGCGCGACGAGAAGGTTGCACAGCGAAATGGGATTACCCGCCATCGTATCTTTGTCGAGTCTAAAAAGAATGATGCCCGCAGACAGCCTTTGGCCGCAGACCAGCTTGTGGGGCGTGCATGATTTTACGTTGGAAGGTGCGCAGCATGGTGCCTCATTCAATAGATACATCGAAGAAAATTTCGGACATGTCGACAGCTTGAAGAAATGGTTATGGCTTGCCGACCTGACAGAGTATAACGCGTACCGTGCCATGTTCGAAGCACAAAGCAAGAACAGGATGGGTCTCATTATCTGGATGAGCCATCCGTCATGGCCTTCGTTGACTTGGCAAACCTATGACTACTACTTCGATCCGACCGCAGCATACTTCGGCTGCAAGGAAGCGTGCCAGCCTCTGCACATTCAGCTCAATGCCTATACAGATAGCATCGAGGTGGTGAACTACAGCGTGCCTGATGGATCAGACCTTGCTGCCCGGATGAAGGTTATGAACATGAACGGGAAAGTGATCCTTGATGAAAGGGAATACGACATAAACTGTCCTGAAGACAGTACCGTCAGCCTCTTCCCGATGGTTCGGCCGCAGTCGGCAGACAGTGTTTATCTCGTCAGACTCGAGCTGAGTAGAGGCGACGATATTATTTCCGGGAATTCCTATTGGCAAGATAGGAAGAGAGGCG
Organism: Bacteroidota bacterium; assembly: GCA_021818875.1. GTDB lineage: Bacteria > Bacteroidota > Ignavibacteria > Kryptoniales > JAKASW01 > JAKASW01. Next base: position 11,838 of record JAKASW010000025.1, on the reverse strand, counting down.
ACATGAGACTCTTGACAGAGCTGCCGAAGATCCATCTAAGCGCGCAGACAAGGATGAAGCGAGACGGAAACCTGTGGTATCTTACTACCACTGTCAGCAACAACACGAAGTATGCTGCGCCGATAGTGAAACTGAAAGTCGTCGGATCAAAGGACGGGAAACGTATTCTGCCGGTCAACTATAGCGGCAATTTTATAAAGCTCCTTCCCGGTGAGAAACGCACGATTAGAATGGAACTGAACAATGCAGACACGCGAGGAGAGAAACCGGCGGTGGTTATCGAGGGACTGAACGTAAAATCGTGATTGTCTTTCGTATACATAGAGGAAAAAGATCATGAGACGTTTTTTGTTCGTTGCCATTCTGATATCGGTTCTCGGGCTTTCTAAACCTGGGAGAGCGGCGACATTCGTGCCCGCGAACAACCCGAACATTCAATATTCCGGGAGATGGGATTTCTCCGACTCCTTGAATCCAAGGCATTCCTGGCCCGGAATTTATATCGTTGCAGTCTTTAGCGGCGACACCATCGGCGTTAGAATGGAAGACACGGTAAACTATTATGACGTTTACATTGACGGAAAACTCCACGGAGTATTTCATGGAGACAAGCCGGGCGATGCCGACTACATCCTCGCCGCCAATCTACCGGACACTATTCATACTCTCCGCCTGAGCCAACGCAATATTTCGTTTGGCATTTATACGTTCTCCGGCCTGGTGCTTCAAGACGGTGCAAAGCTTTATCCGCCGCCTGCTCCGCCGGAAAGAAAGATCGAGTTCATCGGCGATTCGTTTACCGCTGCAGAGGGCAACGAGGCAACTCAAAAATTTATGCCATGGACCGCGAAGTTTCCTGTCACCGACATTGACAGCGGGTTCGCCACGATCACCGCGAGACACTTCGATGCGCAGTACCACATCACGGCAAGGTCGGGCATCGGGGCAGTGTGTGACTGGCAGGGACATTTCAAGACATCGATGCTCCACTATTTCGACAGAACGCTGATGGAATCGCCGGAGCCTAAATGGGATTTCAGCAGATGGGTTCCGAACCTGGTTGTAATTTGTCTCGGTTTGAATGATCATTCGGGACTGGTCGGAAAAAACGGCAGGGTCTCGGCGAAGAACTCAAAAATCTTCCGAGACGGTTATGCAAAACTGCTTACCATGGTTCGGTCCGCATACACTGGTGTCCCGATCCTTGTCTGGGCTCCTTACCCGCTGTGGGCTCGCCGCAATGAGAAGGAGGTTGTCGCGAAAGAAAGAGCTGACGGATTCAAGAAGATTTATTACTCTCACTTCGACAGGTTTCCGGGTGGCTATGTTGCGGACGGCCATCCGACTGTAGCCACCCACAAGAAGATGGCTGCTGGGCTGATAAGGGCGATTGATAGAATAGGTGTCTTCAAGAATCCGAAGCATCGTTAATCATAAGTAGTAATAGCAAAACGATAACCCGCTGGCTAACACACAAAAGAACAAGATGACCACGGATTTTAATAGAATAAGAATCAGAGCAATCCCTCTTGTTTCATAAAACCTGTGTACCATCTTTAATGTCGGTGTGTCGGCCCAGGGAGGTGGAGAAATGTTAGAAGCTTTTGCTTATTCGAGATGGCGTGGTTTTTTGCGGAGAATCCAAGTCTTAGCTGCCGTACTCTTCTTGCACGGGCAGGTGACGGCACAAACGCTCGGCAGGATCGAGTACAACGGGAAAGAAATTTTCCTGAGCGGGATTAACGTCGCGTGGGTGAACTACTCTGCCGATTTGGGGCCCAATCCGCCGAGCCTTTACGACTTCAGGGCTATATTTCAGCAGGTGAGAGATAGCGGAGGAAACGCACTAAGACTCTGGCTGTATACAACTGGAGCAAATGCCCCGACCTACAATTCACTGGGATACGTCACAGGCCCCGGACCCGTCGCGATTCAAAATCTGCGAGAGATACTTTCCATGGCACATCAGTACCGCGTCGGCCTAATCCTCTGCCTGTGGTCTTTCGACATGCTCGGGAAGCATGAGGGGCTTGACTCGACACTCTTGTATGCTAATGAAAAGATGCTAACTGACACGTCATTCACCATGGCGTTCGTCCGCAACGCGCTCACTCCGTTAATCGATTCTGTCAAAACAAGTCCGGCAATAATCGCATGGGAAGTCTGCAACGAACCTAATGGCATGGTCACCGGGTTAGAGTATTATCCTGAGGATCCGACAGTTCCGATGTCCGCAGTCCAGCGTTTCACAAACCTGATAGCCGGCGGAATCCATAGAGCAGATCCGAGTGCGCTGGTTACGTTAGGAGCGGGGAGCTTCAACACGCTCACAGATGTCAACCTTCCCGCCGCCGAGAAGAAGACCGAGCTGAAGACGATCAGCTCACTATCCCCTGAGGAATTGCGTGCCTTGACGCAAAACTTCAATGTCGCCCACCGACTTGACCTAACGACTGAAGAGATGCAAAACTATCTCGAAAGGATCGCCTCGATTCCTGACAGCAACTATTATTCTGACAGGAATCTGATAGCTGCCGGTGGGGACTCGCTGGGAACACTCAATTTCTACAGCGTGCATTACTATGGACCTGAATCTCTTTCGCCGTTTGTCAACAAATTTTCCTATTGGCAGCTCGACAAGCCGACAGTAGCGGCCGAGTTTTACATGCAACCGACAGATGGTTTGCTCGATTCCGAAATGTTCCCGGCTCTTTACAACAACGGTTATGCAGGAGCATTGGTGTGGTCATGGACGGATTTTTCGAAGACTCCAAACAATTCTGCCTATGCAGCAAGTGACACGTGGTCAGCATTGAATTATATGTGGACAAATTATAATCCAGATGTAAATGTGTTCGATGCAACGTGGCCCTCAATCTCGATAATTGCTCCGGAGAACAATTCTGCTTTTCCGGACAGCACAGAACTCACTCTGGCCGCCGCGGTAGTTGATACAGCTTCATCAATCACTTCCGTCCGATTCTATGAAGGTGACAGTCTGCTCGGCAGTCTCGTGGCTCCTTCCTCCTCTGTCTCGGATACCAACTTTTACAGCTTTCTCTGGACGAATGTTCCGAATGGCACGTACTCAATAACGGCGGCAGCGACCGATGCGAATGGCGCGCAGGACTCATCAACGGTTTCAATAGTTACCGTCGGACTACCTCTGATGACTCAGCTTGGAGCCAAGCGTGCAATAATACATGAACCGACCGGAGGAGGCATTACCTTGAAGAGCGATCCGACTGCCAGCGGGGGATACTATCTGGATATAGGGACTGACGACACCAACGCCACAATCACATGGAAGTTTCTGAACGTAGATACGGCGGGCATCTACCCGGTTTCCATCAGCTTCAAGCTTGCGTACGCATCCCCTAAGACTCAGTATATAAACGTCAACGGAGCGCGGGCAGATACCGTTACCTTCAGCGGCTCTACTTCTTCCTGGATGGAGAAGACGATTTACGTCCATCTTTCTTCGGACACCAATACAATTCAATTGCAGATGTTCTGGGGATATATGTATGTCGATTATCTTGCCGTGCCGAATGGTGTCATGACTTCGGTAATTGCCAGTAACAGACAACCAACTGCTTATTATCTGTCTCAGAACTATCCCAACCCTTTCAATCCCACCACGCAGATTGATTATACTCTTTCGCAGCGGAGCTTGGTCTCTATTACAGTCTATGATATTTTGGGCCGGAAGGTGGAGGCTCTCTTTTCCGGCATTCAAACGCCCGGTCCACACGTAGTGACATTTGACGGTGACCGCTTTGCGAGCGGCGTCTATTTCTACAGGTTCGTTGTCCGGCCGGATCCCGTTGGGACAGGCAGCTATGTGAAGACAATGAAGATGTTATTGCTCAAATAGGGACATTTGTCCCCCGGGGGTTTTTAGGGCTTTTTGCGGGTTTAGATCATGGTACAGTCAAAAATATATTAGGGGCTCGGCGTTGAGCTTCCACAACATCGGGAACGAACCTCACTATAATTCATCCGTGCCACATATGCTGAACAAGTTCAGGGACTGGTTGAAAGTGAAAGTGGGTTCTCTTGTTTCACTGTGACGCTCGTGGGACGAAATCTTTCCTTTTCTTACCGGGGACTAGAAATGTTCGATTCCGCAAAAAACTGTCTCTCTACTCACACGTGGCCTTGACAGTCGCGAGACGGCAGCTTATAATTGCGGGCATGCACAAAAGAAGATGGCGGGTCCTCATCCAACTGGAATACCAATTCGACAGCCAAACGGACCGTGATCCAAAGTTTGACATTAGCCGGGGGCAGGTGGCACAGTGCGATTTTCTTGCACGGCGGTGACTTGAAAACCCGTCTTCATCTCAAGCACAAAGTCAGGATTTAGCGGGAACGGCATCAAACACCGTCTCGTAAACTTATAAATAAGCAATGAATCCACCTGAGAGTTTCGGTGATGAGTTGAAATCCAGCTATTATCCACCGAGCTCATGATCGGAGGTAGCACATATGCCTGACGACGAAAGCAAGGGCCTCAGCCTTCAACAAGTCTCCAGGACTCTGTCAAATCTGGAATCCCGGATTAAGCGGATCGAGAGAGAGTTGAACATCGAGCCTGCCGAAGCGGAAGTGGAAACGCCGGTCGAAGCTTTAACCGATTCTGCGAAAAGCTCCGGAGAAAATCTGGAGATTAAGATCGGACTTTACTGGTTCGCAAAAGTTGGAATCGTCACTCTTTTAATCGGGGTGGTCTTACTACTTCTGCAGCCGTACAAAACACTGCCCCCGTCGTTCGCGCCGGTATTAGGCTGTATCCTTGCAGGTGGATCGCTGCTCATCTCACGATTCTTGAAGAAGACCTTTCCGCTTCTTTCTGGATACCTGTTGGGAAGCGCATTGGCACTCCTGTTCTTTTCGACCCTTCGCCTCCACTACTTCACCCGCCAGCCGTCTCTTAGTCCCGGCATTGTAGAAACATTGCTCCTCCTCATGGTAGCAATCGTCAGCATGATTGTCTCAGTGCGACGCAAGTCTGTGTATCTTGCGTCCATTTCTCTGTCAATGCTTCTTATCGTCGCACTTCTAACCGAACATCCATATTCATTCTTCACCATCACACTCATTGCCGCGGTGCTGACATGCTGCTTCACCATAATGTATCGATGGGAAAGCTTCCTTATCTACGGAGTGTCTGCAATCTATTTAACAAACCTAATTTGGCTGCTCAACAATCCTTTAGTCGGCAACCAGTTGACCTTTAGACCCGTTCCATATTACGCGACGCTTCTTATTCTCCTTTGGCCGATTCTCTTCTCGGTTGGAACATTCTTTCGCCCTTCCAAAGAGAGAGAACAGCTTGTTGTTATCATAAACACTCTGCTGAATCTTTGCCTCGGTTACGGACTCTTCCTTCTTGTGACGGTGTCCGAGTTCCAGAACCTGCTGACAGCGTCGAGCCTTGCCGCATCGGTAGTCTTCATGGCACTTGCGATTGCATTTTGGCTAAAAGAGAGAAGTCGGTACCAGACGTTCTTTTATGCCATGACGGGGTATGCTGCCTTGAGCATAGCGATCGTAGCGGGATTCACTCAGCCCGGATTCTTCATTCTCCTTTGCTGGCAGAGTCTCCTCGTAGTCTCGACCGCAATCTGGTTTCGCTCGAAATTTATCGTGGTTACGAATTTTGTCATCTACTCACTTATCTTTTTGGCATACCTGTTACTTGCCCGAGCGATCGGAATAGCGAGTCTCAGTTTTGGCGTGGTCGCACTTCTGAGTGCGCGAATTCTCAATTGGCAGCAGAAGCGCCTCGAGCTTCAGACAGACAAGATGCGGATTGCATATCTGGTCGCCGCATTCTTCATTTTTCCTTTTGCCCTGTACCACAGCGTCCCGAAAAATTACGTCAGCCTCTCCTGGCTGGCAGTAGCCCTTGTGTATTACGTCATCAGCCTGGTACTGAAGAACATGAAATACCGGTGGATGGCTCTGCTGACTTTTCTTATGACTGCACTCTATTTGATTATCGTGGGAATCACGAAACTGGAGCCCACGTTTCGAATACTTTCGTTTCTGGCACTTGGCTTCGTTTTGTTGGTCATATCTTTCATCTATGCAAGAACCAGATTCAAATCAGGGTCATAGAGACGTGAGAAATCGAAACAGGTGGACCATACTGGACTTCTAAGAAGCCATCTTATTCAATTCAATTCTTGAGTTTGAGGAAGACTTTCCCAATCATAAACCTTTGAATGGGATACGGAAGTCCGCCCCGCAGGTGTAGATTCTCCCTAAATGCCCTTGGCGGAACGGCAATTTGCCGCACTCGGTCGTTTCAGATGCCCTAACAGTTGCAAAGAAATAAGAAATTTGTGCGGCATGAGCATTGCAACATCTCACCGGAGTCTGAAAGAGTCATGCGCTTCCGAAGAACATTTCGCAAAGAGGCGATTCCCACGTCGTGGTGGATACACTTTTATCAAACCGTAAGGGCTGTTCTGTCGGTATTGAAGTGTGAGGTATTATGGGAACCTTGACACTAAGTCTGGTTTCATTCTCTCCGGATTTCCCTTACGTTTCGTTCTTGTGGCAATTTCCATATATGATGGTACAACCAGGTTCGATCACCAAAGTAGCACCTTAAAATACATTTAGTCATCAGACAACGTTGCGGCATTTGTAGTACCGGCCGCTGTTCTTATTTGAACTAAGAACGGGAGAGACAAAGAAAATGGTTGTCCCCTACGATGGAAAAATGTCACGAAGGTCGTTCCTCGATTACCTTCTGGGACTTGGAATTCTCGCCTGGCTGGCAGCGGTCCTATATCCTATCATCGATTATTTCAAAATCCCTCCGCAGACTGAAGCAGCCCCGTCGAGTGTGGTCGCAGGGTCGGTCAAAGACTTCAAGCCGAACACGGGAAAGGTATTCAGGTTCGGGAACGAACCCGCAATTCTCGTCGACACCCCGGACGGCAAGCTGAAAGCCTTCACGGCAGTCTGCACACATCTTCAATGCACTGTTCAATACCGACCGGATATGCAGAAGATATGGTGTGCGTGCCATGGTGGGGTTTATGACCTCAACGGCAGAAATGTCTCGGGGCCGCCTCCGCGACCATTGACTGAATACGACGTCACCGTTAAAGGTGAGCAGATAGTCGTGTCGAAGAGCTGAGGAGATACACATGGACAAAACATCAAAAGTATTTAGATGGATAGACAAGCGTTATGACCTCGGTATAGTCGAACACTTCGCAAAGGAAAAGAGAGTCCCTCAGTTCAAAGGTTCGTTCTGGTACTACTTCGGAGGGGTAAGCCTGTTTCTATTTATCGTCCAGGTGGTCACAGGAATATTGCTTTTAATGTACTACCAGCCGGGAGCCCAGAGTGCGTATGAGAGCGTGAGGTTCATCGTAACTAAAGTGCAGTTTGGATGGCTGATCAGATCGATTCACAGCTGGTCCGCCAACCTGATGATACTCTCCGTCGTGATCCACATGTTCTCAGTCTATTTCACCAAGGCGTTCCGCACCCCCAGGGAGCTGACCTGGTACTCGGGATTCATTCTGCTGGCTTTGACACTCACGTTCGGATTCAGCGGGTATCTGCTCCCGTGGAATACCCTGTCGTACTTCGCAACGAAAGTCGGGACGGAAATCGTCGGAGTTGTCCCGATAATCGGAAAGCCTATCATGGAGCTCCTACGAAACGGGAGCGATGTAACGACTGCAACTCTCACAAGATTCTTCGGACTCCACGTTGCCGTCCTTCCCGCATTGTTCACAGTGATACTCGGTGCCCATCTTCTGTTCATTCAAGTTCAGGGAATAAGCGAGCCTGAGTCATGGAAAGATTTGCCGGAATCTAAGAAGAAGCACATTCCGTTCTTTCCAAACTTTGTACTGAGAGATATTCTTCTATGGCTGATTGTCCTTAACGTGCTGGCAATCCTCGCCGTATTCTTCCGCTGGGAGCTGGGGCATAAGGCTGATCCTTTTGCCTCCGCTCCTACGGGCATCAAGCCGGAGTGGTATTTCCTGTTCATGTTCCAATCGCTGAAATTCTTCCCTGCGAAGCTTGCGATGATCGACGGCGAGGTTTTCGGCATTTCGCTCTTCGGCATCGCCGGACTCCTCTGGTTTCTGGTTCCTCTCTGGGATTCGAAAACATCAAAGGGGAAACGAAACAAGATCATCAATTATGTCGGCATCGGCGTCGTCTTGTACATAATTATTCTCACGGTGATAGGAGCAAGGTCATGATGAAAATGATTAGACTCCTCCTGGTTGTGTGGTGCACGTTCACCTTGTTCGCCGTGGTCAGCGCGAGGGGACAGACAAAGAAGCCGGTGGACAAGTGTCTGAGTTGCCACACCGATATCGGCAGCGATGAAGCAACGGCCTACATGACAGACATTCACTACAAGGCGGGAGTCACTTGTGCAGACTGCCACGGCGGCGACCCAACCGTTGAAGATCAGGACGCCGCAATGAATCCGAAGAAAGGCTATGTCGGTGTCCCGAAGCCGTCTTCGATACCGGAAATGTGTGGGAAATGTCATGGATCAGATAAATCAACATTCAAAACTGCGTACCACCTCGATGATGTGATGGACGCGTTCCTTGCGAGTGTCCACGGAAGAGCACTCTCGCAAAGCAGCAAGGGGCCAACGTGCATTTCCTGTCATGGTATACACAATATTTTAGACATAAACAGCGTCAAGTCGCCGGTTTACCCGACGAACGTCACCAAAACCTGTGCGAAGTGCCACAGCGATCCGGATTATATGAAGAAATTCAATCCGGGACTGCCTGTGGATCAGTATGAGAAATATCTTACAAGCGTGCACGGCAAACTCAACAAAGCCGGAGATCCGAAGCCCGCGACGTGCGTGAGTTGTCACTCGAACCATCTTATTCGTTCCGTCAAGGACCCACGGTCACCTGTATATCCGATGAATATTCCCCGGACTTGTGCCAAATGCCACAGCGACAAATCGTACATGGCTCAATACAACATACCCACAAATCAATATGCCGATTACAAACAGAGCGTCCACGGGATTGCCCTTCTACAGAATTCAGATTTGAGCGCTCCGGCATGCAACTCATGCCACGGGAACCATGGTGCAGTGCCGCCGGGAGCTTCCTCCGTCGCTTCGGTCTGCGGGACCTGCCACCAGGCAAATTCAGACCTGTTCGACAAGAGCGTTCATCGAGCTGCTTTTGCAAAATCAAATCTTCCCGGCTGTGTGGTTTGCCATAGCAATCATCTTGTCCGGCAGCCGTCTGACACGATGATAGGATTCGGTCCTGAATCCGTATGTGGAAAATGCCATAAAGATGTCCCCACTAACTCTGCTGCGAGTTCCATACTTGCAATACAAGCAACTCTTGACAGCCTGACCGTTGGACGGACCGATGCAGAGAGCCTTCTCGGACATGCTGAACAACTCGGCATGGACGTCTCGGATGCAAGCTACTCCCTAAAAGATGTGAACCAATCGCTTGTCGAGAGTCGAGTGCAAGTTCACTCCTTCAATGCCTCGCTTGTGAAATCCGCGGCTGAACCGGGGCTGAAGATAGTGGGGAATGCCCAAGTCAGCGCCCTTGGTGCAATCAAAGAATACTACTTCCGAAGAGAAGGGCTCGGCGTTGCAACATTGATAATCACCGCGTTGGCGGTCCTTCTGTTTTTGAAGATCAAGCAAATTGAAAGGAAATCAGAAAAATGAAAATGTTCCTTCCGCTGTTGACAGTAGAGCTCATGTTGATCTGTGGTGCATCTGCAACATTTGGGCAATCGGCACGTGCCACAACCGGGACACATAAATTTGTCGGAGCACAGAAATGCAAGATGTGTCATTCGACGGAAAAGATCGGTGCACAGTACAAAATCTGGGAAGCTTCGAAGCACGCGATGGCGTACAAAGATTTGGCGTCGGATACTGCGAAGGCTGTCGCAGCAAAACTTGGCATCTGTGATCCACAGAAGTCACCCAAATGTCTGAAGTGTCACGAAACAGGGTATGGGTTGCCCGCTTCGATGTTCGAAACAGGATTCGATTCCACCGCAGGCGTCCAATGCGAATCGTGCCATGGAGCCGGAGCAGACTACTGGAAAATGGCAACAATGAAGGGTATTCATGCAAAGACAATCGATGCAGATTCAGTAGGATTGCGCCTTCCGACAGAAGCCGTGTGTCTCCGGTGTCACAACCAGGAGAGTCCGTTTTATCACGGGTTTGATTTCAAGACCTACAGTGCGAAAATTGCCCATCCCCTGAAAGAAGAATAACCAGGGCAACAGACGGATGAGAGGACATAAATATAGTTCACTGTTCTCTCATTCCGGCGCATGCGCTGTTATGTACGGTTGCAAAACTTTATGCCCCATCGTTTACCGACCGAAATTGACTTTCCATATTCGGTAAAAAGAGCAAACCCGAGGGAGTTCTGTTCTTGATTCATTCCCATGCCGCCGATAACTTACCGTTGATGAGTCGGTAACAAAGCAGGGCGTGGACTAAATCTAATGGAGCGAGCGAAGCACAAAATACTCATAATTGATGATGACGAGGGAATAGTCTTTGCCCTGAGGCAGCTATTTCTGAAGGACGGGTACGAAGTCGCAAGTGCTCCGGAAGCAATCACAGGTTTGAGTCTCCTTCCCGTTGAGAAACCAACGTTGGTCTTTCTCGACATAAATATGCCCGGGATGAATGGCCTCGATACTATCAAAGAAATCAAAGCGACGTACCCATCTGTCCCGGTGATCATGATTACGGGATATGGGACTGTCGAAACTGCAGTTCGTGCAATGCAGTTCGGAGCTTTCGATTACCTGACAAAGCCGCTGGACATCCAGCAAGTCAGAAAAGTCACAGCCGAGGCGATTGCACGACTCGAAGCGATTGGTGCCGCAAGAAATTCGACACAGGCCATCAAAGCGGAGTTCACCGACCGTTACGAGCTCGTCGGGAAAAGTTCGGGGATGCAAAACATTTACAAACTGATCGGCTCAGTCTCGACCACGCCAAATCTAACTCCCGTCCTCCTCCTCGGGGAAAGTGGTACAGGCAAAGAGCTTGTAGCGAGGGCAATTCACGGATACGGACCTAATTCCAGTCAGCCATTTGTAGCGGTAAATTGCACGGCTGTGCCGGAGACACTTCTGGAGTCCGAGCTTTTCGGATATGAAAAAGGAGCTTTCACGGGTGCCACCGATACGAAGCCCGGAAAATTCGAGGTTGCGAAGAACGGGACGATTTTTCTTGATGAGATCGGTGACCTGTCGCTGTTGCTTCAGCAAAAGTTTCTGCGGGTTCTCCAGGAGCGGCAGTTTGAGAGGTTGGGGTCGAACCAAATACTTGAAGTTGGAGCACGGTTTATCGCCGCGACGAACAAAAATATCGAAGACGAGGTGAAGAAGGGAGATTTCAGGAAAGATCTCTTTTACAGGCTGAACGTGATGGTCATAAGCCTTCCGCCGCTGCGGGAAAGTCGAGAAGATATTCCAATCCTTGCAAACTACTTCCTTGCCAAGTATTCCGAGAAGTTTAGAAAGAAAGTTACAGCTTTCTCGGAAGACGCCGTCCGGTTCCTTGCCGCACAGATGTATCCGGGAAATGTACGAGAGCTTGAGAATATCGTGGAGCGCGCGGTAATCCTCGCAAAAGGAGATGTGATAACCTTACCCGCACTCGAGGAATCTGTGGGGACTCATTTGAACGGAGATGGATCCCATGCTGCCGGAAAGTTTGCCGAGGCAAGAAATCGAATCATCGACGATTTTGAAAAAGGATTCGTTACGGAAGCTATGAGGGAGTTCAAGGGAAACGTGGTTGCAGCAGCG
>JAKASW010000332.1 GCA_021818875.1 Bacteroidota bacterium | reverse complement strand
ATCTAATTCTCTTGCGGATGTAACCCAAGAATTTCGCGCGGCTGGTGACTAACTCCAATTCTACTTTATGCATTGATTAACCTCTCCTATCTTCTCAAATGTTCCGCAACGGCCTGCCGTTGATCCTTCCCATTCACTGGTTGTGGTTCAAGCCAGGCAGGTTTACTGCGGAGGTAAAGGAAACCGATCACTCCGACGATTATCATGGGTATCGACCAGAGTTGGGCCTCAGTGAGTCCAAACAGAAGCCGGGGGTTCAACCTGATAAACTCAACGATCAGCCTCTCGGCACCTTCAAGGACTAGGTACAGCATAAACAACATGCCCTCCGTTCTTATGTTTTTCCTGAGACGCCAGAGCACGAAGAAGATGATAAGGCAGGCAAGGAACTCATAAATGGGAGTCGGGTGGACCAGCGTGTTATCAGGGACAATCCCGCCCGGGTATCTCGCTTCGATCTTTGGAAGGTACCTAAATGCGGTGGAAGGAGGGTCGATTCCCTTTGCGTAGTTGACTCCCCATGGTAGGTTCGTGGGCATGCCGTAATCACCGTCTCCAGAAAAATGACAGGCCAGTCTTCCTACGCCATACCCGAGAATGAGGGCGGGAGCCAACGCATCGGCTACATTGAAGAACCTGAACCCTTTGCGCTTAATAGCCCACGCAACTACTAACGTGGCAAGAATAAAGCCTCCGTACCAGGTCATCCCCCCGGCAAAAACTGCCATGTGGATCGGGTCCTTAAGGAAGTCAGACCAATTCTCGATGAGCGAGAGTATCCTCGAGCCGACCAGACCAAAGACCACAGCGAGTATGGTCACCTGGTTCGCGAAGTCTGCCCCGAGGCCTTTTCGCGTGAATTCCTTCACTGCAACGTAGTTGGCAACAAGGAATGCTATCCCCACTGTCAAACCGTAGCTGTACACCTTAAGTGGACCAATTTTGAAGAGAACCGGTACTACGGTGTCACTTAAAATCTTGCTCAGCATTTGTCATGTCCTTGCTTGGGTGCAGCACAAGTTTCTACCACAGAGAACTCCCGCGATTCCTCAATGGGGGCAAGTCGCTCAAGGGCGCCGTGCCGATCATAATCATTGTTCGATACCGAAAGAGCTTTCCGGTATCTTTTCTCCGCTCGTTCAAACTCATTCAATTCATACAACGCATCACCGATCTTGATTTGCACCCAGAGGTCATTTGGAAAATCGATGTCTAGCTCGGTGATCTGCCGGTACGCTTCATCCTCCATACCAGCTTCAGCGAGCATAATAGCACGGTCACCCAAGAAATTGGCTCGCTCCAAAACCTCGGACCAGAACCGCTGATGCTGAAGGGCCTCGGATGTCATGCGGACGCTGTGCAACTGAAAAGGTAAATCGAGAAGCCAACCCGTGACGTAGACACCAGTGATACACTCGAGTTTACAGATGAGCCCCTCAGTCGGCGATAGCTCGGCGAGCTGGTGTGCAAGTTTGCAGTGCTTCCCCAGGATGTCAGCGCTAAGTGGCTCCTTAGAGTGATACAATTCCTCGACTCGCTCGGCAATGGCCTTTAACATGCACGGAGAAACGTCGCGCAGTATTTCATTTCTGCTCTTCATAGTTAGCCTTCAATCATGTGTCCATATGTTTTGTTGAAACTCTCTCCCCTCGCGGTAATCCGCGCTCATCTGCGAGATATATTTCATGTCGTCGCCCACGAGCGTCCCGTCACGAAAATCAATTGTCCGTGTTGAATGGAATTTATACACGGGATTGTGTGTCACCATCAGAATCGTTTTTCCGCGTTCATTCAAAAGCTTGAAAAGCTGCATAATCGATTCGCTGGTTGCAGTGTCCAAGTTGCCCGTCGGCTCATCAGCCAGAATTATCAGCGGATCACTTATAAGCGCACGGGCGATAGCGACGCGCTGCTGCTCGCCGCCGCTGAGTTCACCGGGCAGGTGTTCAGCTTTTTCAAGCAACCCCACTTCACTCAATAGCCCTTCCGCGATTGCTGTCTGCTCCTTTGCCGGTATTCCGGTCGGAGCCAGCGGGAGGAGGACGTTTTCCAGAACGTTCAGGTACGGCACGAGATTGAATGACTGAAACACAAAGCCGACATACTCCCTGCGAAGATCCGATAGCCCGTCCCGGCGCAAAGAGTAGATGTCAATTTCGTCTATGACGACCCGTCCGCTCGTCGGCTCACTCAATCCGCCGACAATTGTGAGAAACGTACTCTTCCCTGACCCCGAGGGTCCCATCACGGTCACGAACTCACCTTCATCGATTTGCAGCGATAGATCCCGCAAGGCATGAGTCGATGTCTGACCGATGATGTATTCCTTGCTCACATTTTTTATTTCAATCAATGACATTTTTCCCTTACTCCGATGAACTGCATCTAACTTACAGAAAGCTCCAAGTTCCAACTTCCAAGTTCCAAACAAGAACAAAACTCCAACCAGCTAAAGAGATAAAAAGGTAGCTTTCAGAATTCGTGTTCTTAACTATTGGAGCTTGTTTGGAGCTTGGTGTTTGGAATTTTGAGTTTGTATTCATCATAGTGCTCTCAATGCAGCTGTCGGTTCTAACTTCGCCGCCTTGTATGCCGGATAAATTGCCGCGGAGATTCCAACGAAAATTGCGAGAGTCAACGAAATCAGGAGAGTGTCAATTCCAAATCCATGAAGATCATGGAGACCCATGAGAGGGCGTGCCAGATGCGCGCCGGATAGTCCGAGGAGGTATCCGACAACGCCGGCGCTCAGGCTTACAATCAGCGATTCGAAGAGAAGCACAGCGAGGACATGTTTTCTCTTGAAGCCGACAGCTCGGAAAATTCCAATTTCTTTCTCCCGCTCAGTGATTGATGACATCATATTGACGAATATCATGAGTGCGGCAAATAAAACGACCGCGACCGACAAGATGATCGAGAAATGCCGTATCCGGTGCATCACGTCCATCTTCGTTTCGATTGTCTGTCGTACAGCCGTTACCTGGGCATTCGGCAGTTTTTCTCCTATCTGTGCAACGATTGAATCAATAGGGCAGTTGTAGCATAAAGCGGAAACCTCAATCATACTCAGCGCTTCCCCCTTGTCAAATATTTTCTGCACAATTGGAAGCGATACGAATATCAGTTTATCATCCTGAGAACCTGTCTCCGTCAAAACACCTGCAACCCGGAGATGGTGCTTCGCTATCTCTAAGTCGTCCCCGGGTTTTAAATTCAATGCCTGAGCAGCGGATGATCCGGCAAGGATTTCATCGGGTTCCTTTGGTCGCGAACCTGAAAATCGCCACCAGCGTTTGAGACGGAATTCTGAATTGAAATCGATTCCTGAGACGATCACATTCCTTCCATTGACATCTGCAGCGTGAAAAAGCTGTGGCACGACGGTGGCGATATTCTCCGAGTTCTTTATTGCCTTTATTTTTGCCACATCGGACATCGAAAGCTTCTCACTTCCGAACGTGACGCCCGCGACCGAAAGTCCGCCGTAATCCAATGAAAGGTCGTCTGATTTGGGCAGGATGAGAATATTAGCGCCGTATTCGTCTAACTTTCTCGAGAAATCATCTTCGAGAGATTTTGTGATCCCGGTCAGCCCGACTTCTATCGCCACCGCGAGTGCCAACCCCAAAATGGTGAGAGTCGTGCGGACCCTTCGCCGTTTGAGATTTTTCAGCCCAATGTGGTACAACTTCATGGTTACGCTCTCGGCTGCCAGTTGGAAACGGTCTTGACGTCGATTTGAACAGTGTTTCCGACAACCCTGCTCGGAATCACCTGGGGCGGATAAGTCCCACAGGCTCCGCTTACTGGTTCAAGATTCTGGAGTTTCCAGGTTGTGCCGCATGTATTACAGACGATGTTGTCGCCAACGATATGGAACCGTGTTGACCGGCAAGGCTCACAAAGGCTCACGGCGGTAACTAACTTCCCGTCAGGCGCGATGTAAGCCAAAAGCGGAACGGTCCGGGAGCCGTCGGTGTACCTGAAAGCAACGAACTCATTCTTCTTTACGAGATCGAGCGGCAAAGTGATTTTCCCATTCGCTACTTTCGGACTCACATCCACCATTTGAAGTCCGGTATTGGAGTAGCTGATATTGTTCGAAACCACCGGCTGCGATTCAATAGCGGAATTGGTCGGTGAAGAAACAATAGTTGACAGGAGTACACCGAGCACCGTCACAATGGCCGCGCCGAAGATAACCATGACGTATCGCGGCATGCCGCCGCCTTCATTCTTCATCACCCTCTCGCGCTTGTTCTTGTAGTAGCTCCTGTTTGCGGGATGAGCAT
>JAKASW010000331.1 GCA_021818875.1 Bacteroidota bacterium | reverse complement strand
ATTCTCTGCGAACCTTGCGAGAAAAAGAAGCCGGATAGACCTAAGAGGCACTACGCTGGATCGCTTTTGGTTTGAAGACGTATTTTTCAGCGCCTTCATAGGCTCCGAACATTACCGCGCTGAAGACTAGTGTGCTGAGTACAGTGTTGCCGAAGAATGGTATTGCGGCGACATAGCACTCGACAAGCCCGGCGTATGTCTTCGGATAGATCGAGTATGGGAGAAGCCAGACCGAGAAGTTCGTGACGACGAAGAAGACAATGGATCCAATCAACGATAACGCAAGCACTCTTCCCGTGGAGGTTTTATTCACGAGCGTCAGTCCGAGTGCCGCTATCAGAATGACAGTCCCGTAGACAAATGCCATCGAGGTGAGGCCGTAGAATCCGATCACCGCGTCGCTCAGGAAAAGAGCCGCCACAGGAACCGCAAATGCGTACTGCTTCTTCAAGTATGCCCCCCCGAACAGTGCAATGGAAATTACAGGAGTGAAGTTTGGTGCATGTGGAATCAGCCTCGAAAAGGCCGCGAATATAATCAAGACTAGTGCAAGTAGTATGCTCATGGTTACCTCTGTTTTTTGTTTCTTCTCGATGTTGTTTAAACTTAACGACGGTCTGGCCTGAAATCAAGCATCAGGCTGACAGCCCGCCGTTGATTTGGATTCCTTTGGGATAGTCCCGCGCAGAATCGATTAGGTAAATTCCTTCCTGATGTCGAAGTCGCCTCTGAAAACATTTCTATTTACTCTGCGCTTGGTTGAATTGAAAGCCGACCTGAAGCTGGTACATTCTTCCCGGAACTGGATACTGGTAGATCACCTCATACTCCTGGTTGAACAAGTTGTCGATCGATATCGCGGGAGTTATGTCGGCTATACCGACTCCGATTCGAGCGCCGGCTGACAGGTTCACAACCGTAAAGGCTGGCAACGATGCGCTGTTGTCGGTAGTGTAGTATCGCTTACCTGCATAAAGAACCACGGCCGTGAAGTTAAGGATTCCTGGCGATAGGGTCGCGACGAGTGAGCTCTGGCCTTCCGGGATGTAAAGCTGCTGCTTGTCGTATGTGAGAGGATCGGTGGGATCGGAGACGTCGACCGATTTGCCGAACGAGTAGTTGCCTCGCAGTGAGAAGAGAGTGTTCACGTTCAAGTGGAGACTCACTTCCACCCCTTGCGACAGAATCTTGCCGTAATTCTCCGGCAGCCAAAGCGTCGTGTTGACGGGTCTCCAAACGATTCCATCGCTGATGTTGATATGGTAGTAGCTTACATCGAGATCTGCGTTCAAAGATGTTTCTCTTGTGGGAAACTCAAAGATACCGCCGAAGTCATACTCTACCGATTTCTCCGGTTTCAAGTTTGTGTTGCCGAGGCCGGCGTAATATAAATCGTTGAACGTCGGAACCCGGTATGCCGTACCGATGCTGCCGCGGAGGTGAAACGGTGCCCGAGCAAACGGCTTTATGTTGAGGCCAACCTTTGGATTGAGTGAGCTTCCGAACTCTGAATAGTCATCGAACCTTACTGCTCCGAAGATGCGCGTTTCCAGGTCAAGTCCTTTATGAACATCATACATGCCGCTGAAGAAGGCGCCGATCCTGTTCCTGTTTTTTACCCCGATCATCTGGTCGCTCTCGCCGCGGTCTACCTCACCGTCGATGCCAACCGCAGAAGAGAATCGGTCTCCAATGTATGAGAGTTGGGCAGCCGGCTGGACCGACAGGGTTTTGTAATAATCGTTCTCCTCGTATGATGGATCGATGTAATTCAAGTATGAGTAAACTGCGCCAGCTGACACCGAGTAATCAAACTCGCCGAGTGTACCATCATTCTTGATTATCGCAATCGTATTCTTGTCGATCTCCCGGGCTGTCCCGACGAAGGATGCATCGGTGACCATACCGGGTGTACCGCGGTTGTCTGAAATATTCTGGACAAAAAGGGACGACCTACCGTTCGAAGAAGGTATAGTGATCTTCAAGGATTGGTTGTCGATAAGGTAGTCTGCGCCGATGCGCTTCATGGGTAGGTTTCCTGAGCCATTGGCAAATGAGAAGCCATAATCGTTCACTGCGCGCCTCTGCTGGAGAGTCAGATCGACTTGTGCGGAGCCAAGACCCTCGCTGATTTCGCCTCCGTATGTTTGGCTGCCAAACGATCCGGTGCCAAGATTGACGCGGATGAAATTTCCCGAGAATTGTTCACTCTGGAGACTAACCACGCCTCCTACGGCATTCGCACCGTAAAGTGCGGACGCTCCACCTTGAGATACTTCTATTGACGAAAGATCGTTGGTCGGTACAAGGAACATATCGACCTCGCCATTCTGGATGTTGTTCAGGCTGACGCCGTCAAGCAGGAAGAGCGTTTGTGCGGCTCCGGTGCCGCGCAGACTGAGCGTTTGAAGCTGTGCCGGGCCGTAGTCCTTCATGAAAAGTCCACCGACAGTCGAGAGCATGTCAGTTACATTATGGAATCCATCGGTTTCCAGCTCGTTCACGTTCAGGCTTGTCACCTTGGACGGCGCGTCGATATTGTTCAATGGCATTCGGGTGGCAGTCACCACTACATTTGGTTGCTGGTAAATGCGGGCCGTGTCAACCTTCGGCACGACAAGATTGAGTAAGAGCAGCAAATACAATTGTCCCTCCATTAAAATAAAAAGCCCGCTGGGGAGAGCGGGCATAAGTAAAATCGAATGAGTTCCACAAAGAAATGGAACTGAATTTGACCTCTCCCTCGAAGGTAGTGAATTCTAAAAGAGTTGCGGCAGGTCTCCTGGCTCACGGCTACTTTCATCCGATCCTTCCCATCTCGACATAGACGAGACAGTGGATCGAATGCGCATTGCCGAATACAGTTGCGGGGCAGCTCCCATTTTTCTTCCGGAAATTTCCGGGCGGGATTCCCTTTTCATACCGACCCTATTTATCAGAGTCGGAAAACCGTAACTTCACTGATGTGAAAGAACGTGGTAAAAGTTATGGAATTAATTCTTACAGCGCAAGTTGATTTTCGTTCGTGTGCTCCCTATTATTTAAGCGTGACAGTTAAGGAGTTGACCACGATGAACGTTGATGTGAAGTTCACATATAAAGATTTGCTATCTGCACCCGATGATGGGAAAAGATATGAGATATTCGAGGGGGAGCTCATTATGTCACCATCGCCTTCTAGCCAACATCAACGTGTCGTATTCAATCTCTGCAATATTTTTGGAGACTATTTAAGGGAAATTCCAATTGGAGAAGTTTATCCCGCTCCTTTCGAGGTCTACTTCGATGAAGAGACTGTCGTGCAACCCGATGTGCTCTTCGTTTCGAAGGAACGTTTATCTATCGTCGAAGAGAGAAGAGTAAATGGGCCACCGGATGCGGTGGTGGAGATTCTGTCGGATTCCTCGAAGCCGCGCGACCGAGAATTCAAGCTGCGGCTCTACGCCAAGGAAGGAGTGAAGGAGTACTGGATCGTGGACCCGGAGGCTGAATCAATTGAAGTTTATCAATTGAAAAAAGAAGTATTTGCCCTCGCAGGAAAGTTCAGTGAAAAAGATGAAGTGACATCGCCTTACTTTGTGGGTCTGCAGTTTAGCTGCAATCAAGTCTTTAAGTAGCCAAAGAGCATTCCTTATCTCGCGTACCTTCCCATCAATTCCGCTTCGCCGAGTATGTGTCCCTGCATTGCCTTCATCACTTCCGGCTTGGTGCTGCCTGCCTGTAGCTTCAACGTAATGTCGAGGGCGTAAAGCTTGAAGAAATATCGGTGAGTCCCGCTTGGTGGTACAGGACCTCCATAACCGACATCTCCGAAATCATTCTTACCCTGTATGGCACCATCGGGAAGCGTCTTGTCAGTCGGAACGTGCTCCTTGAGTCCGTGGGCACTTGGCGGAATATCGAAGATCACCCAGTGTATCCATGTTCCCATTGGCGCGTCGGGGTCCTCGACTAACAGGGTCAGACTTTTCACCTGTGGCGGAACATCGCGCCACTCCAACGGCGGCGAAATGTTTGCCTCCTTGTAGCCGAACTTCTTCGGAATCATTTCTCCCTCTTTGAAGACAGGACTGGTCAGCACAAACTTTGTCGTTGTCGCCGTCGCCATAGTATCCTCCGCGTTGTTGTTTGAGAGTGTCTGAGGTTTCCGATTGTGTGCACACCCAACAGTGAGAAACGTCGTCAGCAGGAGTATGTTTATTCTCGTCAGAAGCAATTTGCACGACCTCCGGTTCTCATTGATATTCTAAGTGCTTCGAGCCTTGGTTCCAACTCGCCGATCGGTTCAGATCTGCTTGTAA
>JAKASW010000330.1 GCA_021818875.1 Bacteroidota bacterium | reverse complement strand
GATCAGGTCTCTGAGTTCGGAATCAGATGTTCATTTGTCGTTTATTAGATATTGACTGAGTACTAATCAAGAATTCTTTGACCGTTCGGCGGAGCGATGTTGTTCCTCGCAGACCGAATGGGCCGTGTGATATCCTTGCCTCTGCAGGTATTCCGTGCATTGCAGCCAACAGCACGACGCGATCGCTATATCAGTTGATGTGTCAATCGGACGGAAAGACCTTGAACATCGGGGTAGTCCAACCCAGACCTGGTATTCCGGGTGGATCTGCGGATGCGGCGGCTGAGGATTCGTTTTGTGCCAATACATGCTGCTGAATCACCATTATTTACGACCAGTCGGGTTATGGCAACAATCTCGTCCAGGCACCGCGCGGTGCATGGGGTAACCAGGCCGAGGGCGAGTACCGGGTCATCAACGGTCTTTACTACAACAACGGCTGCTGCTTCGATTACCGCAACGCTGAGATCGACAACCACGACGACGGCTCCGGCACTATGTAGCCCAGGGAGGACTAAAGTCTTGAAGCAATCTGCTCCGCCATGGTGCCGGCACCTAAGACAGCTTCTCTTTGTTATGGAAGAACATGACGGAAGGTCCGCCATAAGCTTTACGACTGTTTTGTCGATTTGTAGGAACAATAAGGAATAATCTTGAAAAATTACGAGGAGTATCCGGAGAGGCACACAAGACTTGATGGAAGCATGCGAGCAACAGCGAAAGAGAGCGACTTGCCGAGACCAGCCTTTACCAGGTAATCGGCGTGACGGAGAAAGTCAGAAGGAAAATGCCGGTCGAATTTGCCGTCCAGTCCCCGAAAAGATTCTCACATGAATTACGATAATTCGGGCCGAGGTGTGTCTTCAACCAGCAAACCGAAACATTTGCATGCGGGATATTTGGAGCTTGAATCACTCAGGGTTACATTCGCTCTACGATCTCTACGAGTCAACGACTCGATCTACGACCTTTAGCAACTACCCCTTGAGAACAGACTCTTCCGAGAACACCAGCTTCAGCTTTCGGGCTACGGCTTTATCGATCAAGTGGGATATTAATGCTCAGGAATTCCACCTACGATTCTGACATGCAAGGATGTTGAGTCGGAATTACTTCCCACAGTTGGATTAAGTTTCTAATTACGATGGAGGTTAATGTCTAGTGTCCTTTATTGGCAATGGGGAGTCGTACTCGTGTCGAGTGCTCTTCTCTATTTTGTCTCACCCAGGGTAATAAGTAAAGAGAGTTTTTTTAAGGGCGCGTCTAAGCACCTTGAAAAACCGGGCTACCTGATGCTGACCTTCAGCCTGGTTATCTCGTGGATCTTTGCAAAATCGGTTACGAACGTTTCGAACCTCGGGATGCAGTTCGGGTTCGTTGGCGGTGTGGCGTACGCGACTTACTACCTGTCGTTTCTGGTCGCAGGCATCGTCATTTATAAGATAAGAACCAGGACGCATGTTGGCAGCCTTCACGAATTCCTCGAAAAGAAATTCGGACGCGGGGCTGTTATTGCCTTTACGATTGTGGTTGCAATCAGGCTGCTGAACGAAATCTGGTCCAACACCGAGGTTATCGGTTCATATTTTGGAAAAACCGGCTCACCGCAATACATCGCGTCCATAGTCGTATTCACCGGGTTGACGCTCGCATATACATTAAAAGGAGGTTTCAGAACTTCGCTTCTTACAGACTTAATTCAAATGGGGTTGTTCTCCGTTTTACTTTTCATAGTCCTCAGCTTGATAATACCGACCCGAGGTGGTTCCCTTGTCCCATTCGTAAACACCGGGAGCTGGACCATGGCGGGTGGAGTAGATTTGATTCTGGTTGCACTCATCCAGATTTTCAGTTACCCGTTCCATGATCCTATTTTGACTGATCGCGGATTCCTCACCGATCCGAGGACGACGTTGAGAAGCTACATCTCGGCGACGGTGATCAGCTCAATAATAATTCTGCTTTTCAGTTTCGTGGGAATCTATGGAGCGTTTCTGGGGTTGAAAGGACAGGCAGCTGTGGAAGTCTCAAAATCATTCGGGGTTTTCACACTTGTCGTGATGAACTTCATTATGGTCACTTCGGCTTCGTCATGCATCGATTCCACATTTTCCTCGGTGTCGAAGCTGATTGCAGTAGACCTTGGAAGAAGGGGAAAGATAACCATATCAAAGGGAAGATGGACAATGGTATTGACGGCAATCGCCGGAACCATACCTCTAATTTTCTCACCGAGCATTTTGTCCGCGACGACAATAAGCGGCACGCTTGTACTCGGCCTGGCCCCGGTTTTCATATTATGGAAAATCCCCGCTCCAAAAATATCGTTCCATCTTGCATTGTGGACCGGAGTCGCTGCCGCAGCGATTCTGGTTTTCGGCTTGTTGCCCAGGTCGTTATACATTGGCAACGGTTCTTTTGCCAACCTGCTCGGGGCAAACGCGTATGCAACGATAATTATTTTCATACTCTATTTTGTGCCTTTCTTGTTCAAAAGGAAAGAGGGAATAATATCAGTGGCTAAGAGCGAATCTATGGCGGGGGTAAAGTGAGCTCAACTCATCCGGCAATTGAACTCGATGCACTGGACAACGTCTGGTTCCAGGTCAGCGGGACGATCTGCAACATCGCCTGCAAACACTGCTTCAACAATTCGAGCCCGTCAAACCAAGCTTTCGGGCTTATGTCTTTCAACCAATGCAGGCCTTACATCGATGAAGCCGTTAAGCTGGGAGCAAAGGAGTTCTACTTCACGGGGGGCGAGCCGTTTGCAAACAAAGAACTCCTCTCGATTCTGAAGTACGCTCTAAGGTTTGGGCCTGCGACCGTCCTGACTAACGGAATGCTCATACGGGAGAGCACAGCACAAGCGCTCCGGGAAATATCAGCCGACTCGATTTATACGTTGGAATTTAGAGTAAGCCTGGATGGTTACAATGAAGAAATGAACGATGCGATAAGAGGTGGAGGCGTCTTCAAAAAGACGATGTCTGGAGTGAAGCTGCTTTTTGAACAGGGCTTTCTGCCGATCGTAACCGTAACGAGAACCTGGGAAGAACTTGAAGAAGAAAAAACACTCAGTGCATTTATCAAGACCCTAACTGAATACGGATATAAGAGGCCGCGATTGAAAATCTTGCCTTCGATAAAAATAGGGCAGGAAGCTCTGCGTACTACCGGATATGAAAAGCATGAATATGTTAGCGAAGAAATGATGGATGGCTACGATGCAAGCCAGTTGATATGTTCGAACAGCAGGCTCGTGACAAGCAACGGAGTCTGTGTTTGCCCGATACTTGTGAACTCACCTGACGCAAAACTCGGAGAGACTCTTGAGGGATCGTTGAGGAGTTTTGAGCTGAACCATCAGGCTTGCTTTACGTGTTACCTGTACGGAGCCATTTGCTCGAATTTCTATTCAGGCGGACACGATGTTTAGAAAGGTAGGATTGTTCGGAGGTGTTTACAGCAATTATCTCGCGCTCGACGAAGTGATTAAGAATTCTCTAAGTCAAAAAGTTGATGATCTTTATTGTCTCGGTGACTTGGGCGCTTTCGGTCCAAACCCGGATAAAGTATTTCCGCTCTTGACAAAAAACGGCGTCAAGGTCGTTCAGGGAAACTACGACAACTCGATAGGGAATGATCTGGACGATTGCCAGTGTGGATATACGGACCCGCGTGATAATTACTTCGCAAAACTCAGTTATGATTACACTTACAAAAATACGAGTGAAGAATTCAAAGTCTGGATGAAAGCCTTGCCTTCCCAATTGAAATTTGAAATCGGCAAATACAAAGTCCTGCTCTGCCATGGTTCTCCCAGAAAGCAGAATGAGTTCCTGTGGGAGACAACTACGCCTACACATTTTCTTGAAAAGCTGTGTCGTGATCACGATGTCGATATAATCTGTGCCACGCACACCGGGATCCATTGGAGCAGGAAACTGGACGGTGACAAATATTTCATAAACGTCGGCGTCATAGGCAGACCGGAAAACGACGGCAGTACTTCTGTGGGATATACCCTGCTGGAATTGAACGATGATGACCTGAGCATAAAGTATGTTCCGATCAAGTATGACTATCGAAGACTTGCCGAAGAAATGCGTGAAGAGAAATTGCCGGAAGAATTCGTCGAGACAATTCTTACGGGATGGTGGACCACCTGTCTTGAAGTTTTGCCGGGAAAAGAGAGAGTTAGAGGAAGATATTGAGCAGCAAAGAAAGCGAACAGGTATCGTGCACCTCGTAATTATCGGAAACGGCATTACCGGAGTCACGACCGCTCGCTATGTCAGAAAAAGCAGCG
>JAKASW010000329.1 GCA_021818875.1 Bacteroidota bacterium | reverse complement strand
CCATATCCACGTGCTGAACGCCTAATTCCCCCAACTCCTTCGCGAGAAGGCGAAGAAGGTCCAACTGCTTCGGAGTGCTCGGATATGTGTCCGAGTCTTCCTTCGATTGAGTGTCAATCTTCACGTAACGTAGGAATCTATCAAGAACAGTTTCGGAGACCATGTTAACCTCTGGGATTTTGTTCTGGGGGATCGATTGAGGGTGAACAAAGTTTGGAATTGCCAGCAGCCATACTAACGTTTTCCGTGTGAGCACGACAAGATTTTTCGCATTGATGACCTTGAAAAGTTACCGGAAGGTCGGCAAAGAGTCAATGAAACTGTGCGCGGAATGAAACCGGAAGGACTGCAATCGGATGTGCATCCACTTCGCGTACGATTCGCTTTTCGGACGAAGCGAGGGAATCAGAGGTGAAAGTGCGGCTCGCTCTTCAAGGTTGTCAGACCGAATAGTCGGTCACTCATAAGCAAGTCGCTGTCATCTTCACCTTTGAAAGGTAACACACTCTGATGGAATGACCGTCGCCCGATCCGCGGACTTGTGAGGACTCCACCGTCAAAGCTCGGCTACCCTCGCAAGGCTTCTGCAATGTCGTTTACGATCACTTCCGGCGGCTGCTCCATCAACACCAGCTTCTTCATCTGAACGAACGTCTGTCCTTTCTCTCCGACTGCATCCAACGTCACTTGGTACAAACTGTCGACCTATTCAGGACAAGACAGTCATGACAGAACTTTAGCCTGTTAGTTGTTGATACTGCACGGCACACACGAAAAAGCCCCGCATCTGTGCGGGGCTTTTTCAATTCTTTACTGCCCTGTTTTTGCCAGTGCAGCTTCCTGCGGGGTCCTGCCCTCATGCTTTATCTTCTGTTTGAACTTTACAAGCTGCGCTTCAAGCTTGTCTATCGCTTTGTCCACCGCCTTGAAGTAATCGTCTGTAGTCTCCGCCGCCTGGAGGACTTTGTTGCGGACAGAGAGTTTTATCTCAACCATCTTGTCGGTACCGTTTGGTTTGGAGTGTTCACTGAGAAAAACGACGTCACAATGTACAACTCCGTCGAAGAATCTGTCTAACTTCGTTACCTTTTGCTCTGCGTAACTTCGCAAAGCCGGGTCCGCCTTGAAGTGGCGGGAAGTGATGCTGATGTTCATAAGATTCCTCCGTGTTTTGTGTTTGTTATGCTCTCGGATGAGCATTTCGGTAGACTTTCTTCAGTTGTTCAACTGAAAGGTGAGTATAGATTTGGGTCGTCGAAAGGCTCTCATGACCGAGGAGTTGGCGCACCGCTTCCAGGTCTGCACCATGGTTCAGCAAGTGTGTCGCGAAAGAGTGCCTCAAAGTGTGAGGTCCTTTCCGCTCGACGTCGGAGACTTTCGCAATCCTCTTCGACACCACCCTGTAGACAGAGGCGGTAATCATTCTCTTACCGTTCGTCGCAAGGAAGAGTGCCGCACTCTCACCGTCATCCGGCAATAGCTCATCTCTGACTTTCAGATATTTTTTGACGGCAGTTATCGGTTCGGCAGTCAACGGTATTATTCTCTGTTTCCTCCTTTTTCCGAGTACCGTGACGAGCCGGTTATCATAATCAAGATCATTAATGTCCAGGCCGCACAGCTCACTTACCCGCATTCCGGTTCCATAAAGCAATTCCATGATGGCATTGTCCCGATAATCTGTCGGGCTGGCTGGCGGGACGTGCAGAATCTCGTGAACCTCATTTTCTTCCATGAATACCGGGATGGGCTTCTTTGCCTTCGGAGTCCCGATGAAGCCTGTGAATTCGCGTGCAGCACACTCAAACTTTACAAGATATTTTGCGAAAGATCTTATACTTGACAGCTTCTTGCGAACGGTCCGTCTGTCGTTTCCCCTTTTGTCAAGTTCAACAAGGAACGCCCGGACTCCGTCCTCCCCAATCGAATGAAGAACATTGACATCTATTTGTGTACCACCATAGTACTCAACCAGGAAAACTGTGAATTCCCTCAGCGACTGCTCGTAAGTTGAGACCGTCTTTTCCGATACCCCCCTTTCTTTTTTCAAATAATCGAGAAAGGAAGTTACTAATTCCTGAACAAGGAAGCTGGCCTCCGGCCTCCGGCCTTCGGTCTCCGAATTCCTATTTTGCTGCGACTTCGACATTGCCGCTATTTCCCTCTGACGATACGGCATTGTTTTCTGCGGACACTTCACCCGGCGCAAATTCGCTCTCGCACTTCGGGCACTTAAAGTAGTTCCCCTTTGCCTTTGAATATTTATCGAGGAGGAACGGTGAATCACCGAGTGGACAAGGCATATTCACCGGTTTGTCCCAGGTTGCGTATTTACAATTCGGATAATTCGTGCAGCCGTAGAAGATCCTTTTCTTCCTGGTGAACCTCTGTGCAAGTTCTCCCTTGCCGCACTCCGGGCACTTTACACCCGTAGTTATGCTCTTTGTAAATTTGCAGTTCGGATAATTCGAGCAACCGATAAATTTTCCGAACCTGCTGTTCTTATAAATGAGATCGTTGCCGCACTCCGGGCATTTGCCGCCGGTCGGCTTATTGTTGTCGTCGTGTGCGTCAATCGGTTTGGTGTTCTTGCATTCCGGGTACTTGCTGCAAGCAAGGAATCTTCCTCTCCTGCTCCATTTGATCACCATCGGCGCGCCGCAGACGTCGCAATTGACCTGCTGGCCATCGACATTCGATTTGATCTCTTCAATCTTACCTTCAACGCGTTGCACTGCGACGTTGAATGGATTGTAAAATCCGTTCATCACATCGAGATATTTCTTATTCCCGTTTGCAATCTCGTCCAGCTCCGATTCCATCCCGGCTGTGAATTCAACATTGAAGAACTCCGGAAGATTCGCCGCGAGGAGCTTGTTGACATTGATGCCGAGGTCCGTCGCATAGAGTCTCCGCTCCTTCAACTCCACATAGCCCCGGTCTTCAATGGTCGAGACAATCGAAGAATATGTACTTGGTCTTCCGATGCCGAGCGACTCAAGCTCTTTAACAAGGCTGCTTTCCGAATAACGCGCCGGGGGTTTTGTAAAATGCTGTCTCGTCATTAAATCCTCGAGCCCGACATTTTCACCTTCTTTCAATGACGCAGGCAACTTGAATTTTCCCATCTCATCACTGTCTTCATCCTGACTTGAAATATCGGCATCCTCGGCCGCGACATCGTAGATCTGGAGAAATCCCGGAAACTTCACATGAGAATCGGAGGCCCTGAATACAAAATCACCGGCGGCGTTTTCCACACCGTCTGTACCATGTCTTCCTTCGACCGAGACGGTTATCTGATCATAAACTGCCGGGTTCATCTGAGATGCTATGAACCTTTTCCAGATCAAATCATACAATAGAAACATCTCCCGCTGGAGGTGCTTCTTGACTTCCTGGGGAAGATATTCAAGATGGGTGGGTCGAATCGCTTCGTGTGCATCCTGTGAAGCTTTCCCCTTTTTGAAGTGTCGGGCTTCTTTCGGAAGGAACTCGTCTCCGAATTCGCTCTTGATATAATTCCTGGCAGCCGCGAGAGCCTCTTCGCTGATTCGAGTCGAGTCCGTACGCATGTAAGTTATCAGGCCGACTCTTCCCTCCGGACCGAGATCCACACCTTCGTACAGCTGCTGCGCCAGCATCATGGTACGCTTCGGAGAGAATCCCAGCCTGGTGGAAGCGGCTTGCTGAAGAGTGCTGGTTATAAAAGGCGGTGCCGGATTTCTTTTCTGTTCTTTCCGTGTAATGGAAGTTATCGAATAGGCAGCGGACCGCATGTCTCCAAGGAGCTTCTCAGCATGTCCCTGATTTTCAATGAAGAAATCGTCTCCGTCTTTCTTGCCGTTTGTACTTCCTTCCGGATCTTTCAGACTCCTGCCGCCAACGGAATAAAGCTTTGCTTCGAATTCTTCATCGCGGTCGGTCTTGAACAGACCCAGAATCGACCAGAATTCAATCGGAGAGAAGTTCTTGATTTCTTCTTCTCTCTCACAAACAAGTTTCAGAGCTACCGACTGTACTCTGCCTGCAGACAGGCCGGGATAGACAGCCTTCCAGATGAGCGGGCTGACTTTATAGCCGACAAGCCTGTCCATCACGCGTCTCGCCTGCTGCGCATATACCAGGTGCGAATCGATCTTCAGAGGCTTTTCCATCGCCTTCGAGATACCGGACTGCGTTATCTCATTGAAGAGAACACGGTACACTTTTTTGCTGTCCTGCTTGAGCTCCTCGGCTATGTGCTCGGCGATCGCCTCGCCTTCCCGATCCGGGTCAGTTGCAATGTAAACTTCTTGTGCTTTCCCCGATAGATCCTTGAGCTTTTTGATTAGATCG
>JAKASW010000328.1 GCA_021818875.1 Bacteroidota bacterium | reverse complement strand
CTTTTCCTATCTCGTCGAGCGACTCTTCGAGACCCACGAAAAAATTACTCTTCGAAAAATGAGCAGACAGTTTGTGCCCCAGCATGGTCCAGAATTCAGAAGGCAAAACTTTGAATACACCGGTATCCGCCAGCAGCTCAAATTTCCTTTCTCTAAGAAGGACAAACATAAGGACTCCTGTCCCCTCGTCGGTGTTCTTCATGCCGAGTGTCTTGAATTCGCGGGCCGCTATCTGTCTGGCGTTGAGTTTGTGCTCGCTCCAGTGTTTCCGGTGGCGGACCACGATCCGTATTTCAGCCGTCGTCTTCTTCTCGATTTCGGCGATGTGGCGGCTCAGTTCGTCGAGTTCCTGTTTGGTGAGAATTTTTCGCTGTCTCATATCATGTAGGTTTTGTTGAAAGCTGGCCCGATTCTCCTTAGCTTCTCCGTCAGCTCAGCAAACGTCTCAGGCCTTAGCGACTGCTTGCCGTCTGACAATGCCTTTTCAGGATGCGGATGAACCTCCACGAGGAGCCCGTCTGCACCTGCGGCCACGGCGGCAAGCGCCATCGGAACAACAAGGTCCCAGCTGCCTGTGCCATGGCTCGGATCGACAATGATCGGTAAATGAGAGAGATGCTTGACGAGCGGAACGGCGTTCAGATCGAGAGTATTGCGAGTATAAGTTTCGAACGTCCTTATACCTCTCTCGCATAAAATTATATCATAATTCCCCTGTGAGGCGATATATTCGGCAGCCATCAACCACTCTTCAATCGTGGCAGCCAAGCCGCGCTTCAACATGATCGGTTTCTTTATTCTACCTGCCGCTTCCAGGAGTGAGAAATTGTGCATGTTTCGAGCGCCGATCTGAAGGATATCCGAATAGTCCGCAACAAGAGACATCGTCTCCGTGTCTTTCACCTCCGTTACTACACCGAGATCAAATTTCTCAGCCGCCTCGCGTAAATACTTCAGCCCTTCTTCTTTAAGTCCCTGAAAGGAGTACGGCGATGTCCGGGGTTTGTATGCGCCGCCGCGAAGTATCTTTGCGCCCTGAGACTTCACGAACTCAGCAACTTCCATTATTTGATCCCTGCTCTCGACAGAGCAAGGTCCTGCCATCATAACAAGATCTTTGTCACCGATTCCCAACTTGCCGACGTGTACCACTGTATCTTCACGCTTGACATCCCGGCTGACAAGCTTATATGGCTTGCTTACCGGTATGCAGTCAGATACGCCTGGAAGATTAGTAAACAAGCTCTGATCCACCACACCCCTATTGCCCGTTATTCCGATCGCAATTCTCAGTGAACCCGGTATTTCATGCGGAGTCCATCCAAGCGAACGAATTTTCTCTTCTACGACCTCGATCTGCTCGTCGGTCGCATTCTTGTCCATGACGATTAGCACGTTGCCAGACTTCTCAACTTCTTAATATCCCCCGAGGGAGACCACAGGCGCAAGTTTCTGTTCTCTACCATCCGCCGCTGAATCCGCCTCCGCCAAACGAGCCGCCGCCGCCACTAAATCCACCGAAGCCACCGCCTCCTCCTCCCCCAAATCCACCGAAGCCGCCGCCACCAAATCCTCCACCGCCAAATCCTCCCAAGAACAACGGGAAGAACCACCAACTGCTTCCCCTTCCCTTTCCGGAGGCCGAGTATTTTCGACTATTGAAAAGCATTGGAACAACAAACATGAAGAGAGCGAAACCAAGCGGGATCAATGGAGCAATAGGGTTGCCTTGACGTTCTTTATTCAAATTCGCATGGAACTTGCCTCCAATCAGGTTGGTAAGTGCCGTTATCCCCTTGTTGATTCCCTCGTAATAGTTACCGGACCTAAATTCCGGAATCACTATTTCATTCATGATATACTCAGAGTATGCGTCGGTGACGCGACCTTCAAGACCATACCCAACTTCGAACCTCGCTTTATGGTCACCGACATCGACTGTGAACAAAATACCGTTGTCCGTTCCCTTCTGTCCGATCTTGTTTTTGGACGCAACCGACATCGAGTAGTCAAAGATATCGCCCTGGGGAACGGACTTCACGATCAATATCACGATCTGGTTCGAAGTTGAATCTTGGTACGTTTGGAGACGGCTGTCAAGTGCCGCGGTCTGGCCTTCAGTCAATACTCCTGCTTCGTCAGTTACAAACTGAGTAAGTGTCGGGATTTTTACGGTGGAGGGTTCGAATTGGGCGTACGCTTGGAAGGCGATCCCAAAAGAAAGGGCAGCAAATATCAGTGCGGATCTTAAAGAACGATTCGGTCTCATTTAGAAATGCACCTGAGGAGCAGTTGCCGCTCCTTGAGCTGCCTGGAAATACGCGAGGTTATGAAAACCTGTCATGGATGCGATTAATGCGGAAGGGAATCTCAGCACCAAAGTATTAAAGCCTTGCACCGCCAGGTTGAACCGCATCCGCGCAACTGCAATCCTATTCTCGGTACCTTCGAGCTGCGCCTGCAATGCAAGAAAGTTCTGGTCTGCCTTCAAATTGGGATAATTCTCTGCCACAGCCATAAGATGCGTCAATGCGTTACCCAATTCGCCTTGAACCTGCTGAAATCTTGCAAAAGCCTGAGGATTCTGAAGAACCTTCGGGTCCACGTTGAGAGTCACTCTTCCAGCGCTCGCACGTGCATTCGCAACTTCTTCAAATACACTCGCTTCATGCTTTGCATAACCTTTTACCGTCGCAACCAGGTTCGGGATCAAGTCCACCCGTCTCTGGTACTGCGTCTCCACTTCTCCCCAACTCTGTTTCACATTCTGGTCATAGGTGACCAGCTTGTTGTAAGTACTGACACCCCAGCCGACAATGCCGAGAATAATCAGGATGAAAACGCCAACAATTGAAAGAGCAATGACCGCTCCTCGCGACATGGTTAACTCCTTTGTTTCAACCAATTTAGATAAGGATTGAGTTAAACTCAAGAAATGCTTTGAGCCACGATGCCGAAGGTACCTGTTCAGACTTTAGCAGTGAATGAGCTCGCCCGCTATTTGGGGTTTAGCACGACCCCTCCTTCCCTTCGGTAGTTACGCCATAGCAGAAGCACCACACGATTTTCTTCGATACAGACATTCTGTTTTTCCCATGTACCTGCCTCCCGCCAAACAGGTAGTACGATTCCCCTCATTCCATTCCCTTCCAGTTCCGTCACAATCACCTACGCCTACGTTCATGGATCCTACGATTCCTTGCATTCCGTTCCCCTCCAACTCCACGACAATCACCTCCGTCTATGTTCATGTATCTTACGATTCCTTGCATTCCGTTCCCCTCCGACTCCACGACAATCACCTCCGTCTATGTTCATGTATCTTACGATTCCTTATCTTGCTTACTTGTCCTCCGAATTCTAATTTGACTGAAAGAAAAGAGAAGGCTGTATGACGGAAAAACTCATTTTCGAGATGTCTCGCAAAGGCAGAAAAGGATATACTCTGCCAGAAGTTGAGGTCAAGGTCCCGGCAGAATCAATACCCGACAAGTTTAAACGCAAATCGCCGGCGGAGTTGCCGGAAGTCAGTGAGAACGAGGTGGTGCGCCACTTCGTCCGACTTTCAACGATGAACTACCACATCGACAAGGGATTTTACCCACTCGGCTCGTGTACCATGAAATATAATCC
Source organism: Bacteroidota bacterium (assembly GCA_021818875.1). Lineage (GTDB taxonomy): Bacteria > Bacteroidota > Ignavibacteria > Kryptoniales > JAKASW01 > JAKASW01. The sequence continues at coordinate 721 of JAKASW010000328.1, read as the reverse complement.
GAAGGTAAACGAGAAGGCGGCGGCGATGGAAGGCTTTGCCGACATCCACCCGTTGCAACCGTCTGAGACGATCCAGGGCGCTCTTTCATTGATGCATAATCTGGCAAATATGCTCGCGGAGATTTCAGGAATGTCTGCGGTCTCCCTCCAACCGGCTGCCGGAGCTCAGGGGGAGCTGACCGGAATTATGCTGATCAGGAAATATCATGAGATGCTCGGCCGTCCACGCACCAAAATCCTCGTTCCCGACTCGGCGCACGGAACCAACCCTGCAAGTGTGGCAATCAGTGGGTACAAGGCCGTAAGCGTGAAGTCCAACCGGTACGGCACAGTGGACCTCGAAGATTTGAAAGCTCATCTTGACGACGAAGTGGCGGGAATGATGCTCACCAACCCGAACACGCTCGGGATCTTCGAGAAAGACATCGTGACTATCTGTAAGATGGTACACGAAGTCGGCGGATTAATGTACATGGACGGCGCAAACCTGAACGCAATCCTCGGAATCACGCGTCCCGGAGATATGGGATTCGACGTCGTTCACATCAATCTGCATAAAACTTTCTCAACTCCTCATGGCGGAGGCGGACCCGGTTCCGGACCGGTCGCCGTGAACCAGAAACTGAAAGAACTCCTGCCTGTGCCGGTTATTGAAAAGATTGAAATGGGCGAACCGGTGAAAGGAAGAAGCGGCGAGAAGTATGTCCTGAACTATGACAAA
>JAKASW010000327.1 GCA_021818875.1 Bacteroidota bacterium | reverse complement strand
CATCAGCGCCCTGCTCTCTACATCTAATACAACGTCTTCCATAATCTTCTTTCCCGAAGTTTCTACTTCTTGTTATTTGGTTTCAAACAAAGAACTGATAGATTCGTTCTGATAGGTCCTTCGGATCGCCTCAGCAAAGAGCCTCGCGACCGACATCACCTCGATTTTTGAACATTCACGCCTTAGTGGAACAGTATCACTCACTATCAGCTTTTTCAACGCCGAGTTTTCGATTCTTGCGATGGCGTCTCCACTGAAGATCGGATGAGTACAGGCACCATAAATATCATTTACTCCCGCCATCCTCAATGCACTCACCGCAGCAACGAAAGTACCTGCAGTGTCCACAAGGTCATCGACTATCAGCGCATTCTTGCCTTTCACGTCACCGATGATATTTACGACCTCCGCCACGTTTGCTTTAGGCCGCCGCTTGTCGATGAGGACAAGATCGGCATCCAGACGAGTGGCATACGCTCGCGCGAATTTTATTCCTCCGACGTCGGGCGATACCACTATCAGGTTCGGGATCTTCAAGTCTTTTATGTGACGGACAAACACCGCCGAAGAATACAAGTGGTCCACCGGTATGTCGAAGAACCCCTGGATCTGAGCCGCGTGTAAATCCATAGTCAGCACACGCTCAGCACCTGCTTTGGTGAGAAGATTCGCGACCAACTTCGATGAGATGGCAACCCTCGGCTGATCCTTTCGGTCCTGGCGGGCATAACCGAAATAAGGTATGACCGCAGTGACACGCGAGGCAGACGCACGTTTTGCAGCGTCGACCATTATCAAGAGTTCCATCAGATTCTCAGCAGGCGGAAATGTACTCTGGATTATGAAGACATCGGACCCGCGTATGTTGTCCGAGTACTTCGCCCAGATTTCACCGTCGCTGAAGTTGACAATCTCACGCTCGCCGAGCGGCTCGCCAATCTCTCGCGCGATCTTTTCTGCTAACGGAAGATTACTTCTTCCAGAGAATATTTTTATTCCATCCATCAGATAATATTGATCTCGCCAGTGAACAAGGATCCTCCGAGGAGGTGGATATGGATTACCCTTTAACAGGGAAACTTTGCTTCATGGCATAAACCAGAAATGTCACATTTTCAAAAGCCCACAGACTACGCAATTCACGCAGCCAGATCGTCAGGACTCCACGAAAGGCCTGTCCCCCTGGAGGATTACTCACGAATCTTTCAGATTCGTGAGAGAGAACCCGCCATTCGCGGCCGCCGTTAGTCCCGTCCCAACTTTCCAGATCCAAACTTGCTTTGCTGGGGCGGCAGGACTCGAACCTGCGAATCGCGGCTCCAAAGGCCGCTGCCTTACCACTTGGCTACGCCCCATCATATCGAGTGATCCCCGGGCGAGTGGTACAACCTCCCGGCATTCAGAATTCAACAGAACTTATTCGCTCAGAGCAGGGGCTTTGCGAAATCTTGAGCGTGCGGTTGAAAATATAGCTCTCCGGCGGAACAAAATCAAAGTGCGATCAGGGTGCGCGATAAAAATGTAAAAGCTTATCGCCTACCCCCTTTTAATTCCCTCCTCCCTTTCTTTCATCGAAAAAAGGGAGGGGGACAAAGAAGTGCGGGTCCGAAAATCACGGGCATCCTCCATCCTACAAAATTGTCACAGACCCGTGCGATCACATCCCAAAAAAGAAGGGCGGACGAATTTCTCCGCCCGCCCTCAGTAGAAGGGTCGATAGGGACGACCTTACTTCAGCAAAAGCATCTTCTTTACAGCAGTGAAAGTCGGCGTAGAAAGCCTATAGAAATAGACGCCGGTCGGCATCATTTCGCCATTCTGGTTGAGCGCGTTCCATGTTAATAAATGCTCGCCCGCACTCAGGTTAGCATTCACCAGCGTCGCGACCTTCTCACCGAGTATGTTGAATATTGTTACCGAAACATGCATCTGCGCCGGAATGCTGAACGCAATCTGCGTTGTCGGGTTGAACGGGTTCGGATAGTTCTGGTCTAGAGCAAACCCCGTGGGCTGGACCGGCTTTGCGGTTATTGCAGTCGGGGTCTCCGGTGTTACACTTAGATTCGTTGAAAAATATGTCGGAGCTCCAGTCGAAGAATAAGTGGGCGACGATGTGGTCGAACCTGACGACGAGTAACCCACGACATCTGCAAATACGTTGTAGGTACCCGGAGCCAATCCTGCGATAACATAAGTGCCGCTCGCATCACTGATTCCGTAACCGAGCACGTTCATATTCGCATCCGTCGCATACACGAGTGCACCACCCACTCCGGCATTGCCTGGACCGGAAGAAGTCACAACACCCGTGATCGAAGTGTAACCTGCCGTTGAATCCGGCAGAGCAACGACCCCGATGTTAATTCCACTTACAGAGTTTCCGTCGACGGGAATATCTGTTGCGTCTTTCCATCTTACAGTCGGCCCCATGGTGCTATAGAACGATGGAGCGTAGTTGCCTAATGGGATCGCAAGAACTTTGTAGTCACCGGGAGCCAGGCTGTCAAACGTGAAGGCCCCGGTGCTATCTGACTCGGCAAAATATGTCCCGGCGACGTGCATCTTCAAAGTATCGGGATGATTCCAGATATCTCTGAACGCTATGAGACGCGCAGGCAGTCCGCTTCCCGTAGATGTGTCCGTAACCATGCCGCTGATGGAACCGAGTACAACAGGCGGAATCTTCAGAAGAGCAAAGTCGATTCCGGTTGTGTCGCTGATAAGATCTAAAACGTCGGAAGTCAACACATTGTGCTTGTTATCGTAGAACGTCCTGAAATAGCCTTTGGCCTGCGCGACCAGGATATAATGGCCCTCCGGCAGGGTGTCTTGGTAGACTCCATTGCTGTCGGTTCTCGTCATGAATACAAAGGGACCCGGATGCAGAATGCCAAAGTCATGTTGTACATTTGCCTGAACCGCTATATTCTGGAAATAGTCCCGGTAATCAAACGAAGCATCCACACCTTGGGCAGCCATCTCATGCGGGTCGCCATCAAGTGCCTCGTTCAAAACAAATCCAACTCTTGCAAACAGCACTGTCGCGTCCTTGATAGGAGTCCCGCTGGCAGAGTCTGTCACAGTGCCGGATATTGCATAGTTTGGAAGAAGCGCAAATCGATTGGCAAGTTTGAAATCGGCGGTATAGGTACTGTCACTCGATACATCTATCCTGGTGGCTTCTCTGACGCTTTGAACGTCATCATACCATTCCGCAATGTATTCTGAGTTGGTCGGCGTCGCATGCACATAGTACGCACCTGCGTCGACATGCGATATGCTGTAGTGACCCATCGAGTCGGTGACAGCAGAGTATGTAAACGGAGAACCGTCTTTCAAGTCGGGCATGTCATCCATCATTTCAGGGAACTGGTACAGTCTCACAATGACATGGGCCAGAGGAATCATTCCGGTCGTGTCGGTGATCGTTCCTGAAATCGTCGCGTCGTACTTTGCGACCATGATCGCATATTCCTGCTCAGCATGTCCGCCAAGGCTCGAAGTGACATCGATCTCGACTCCGTAATATCCTCTCGCCTGTGGTATCCAGTCAACCAAACCGGTATGAGGATCGATCGCCATCGTCATCGGATGCTCGCCCAGACTATAAGTCAGAACAGCACCTGTGTCGGAAGATTCCGCTTTCACCTGGTACTGATACAGCGAGTCAACCGTAGCATATCGTTGAGGCGTAGACAGGATGGTTACGTGGTCTCTACCACCGTTTGCGCTCCCCCCGTAAACGACAGCGACGTTACTTGAGACGGAATCACCGGAGGAACTGAACGCCCTGACGAGATACATCGATGCCATATATGGAGCGGGAGCAGCCGTATCCACATACGCTGTTCCGGTAGTCGAGTCGATCACGGTGGAGGGATAACCCATAATTGGAGTCATCAATCTCGGATTAAATTCACTCTTGTAGACTAAATAATAATTGACTGAAAAACTCGTCGGTTGCGTCCAATTCAAGTTGACGCTTCCGGATTCTAAATCAGCTTTCAGTGAAAAATTGCCCCCCGTCATCTGCGCCCTAACTGTCGATAGCGCAAACATCACGACTGCCGTTGTGAGGAGCGACAGTGTAGACAATTTTCGGGTCATATATTCCTCCTGGTTTTTTCTTAATTGTGGCTCAATATCCGTGCCGGATCAGACCTGCAAGAATCTGTTTACTTGTAGTGACGATTTAATGGAATGAATAGGGGGACTTACCGGTTATGCACTAATTGCGCTAAGCTCTGCAACTTGTGCATCGAGAGAAAGGAATCAGTGAACTACCACCGGCAAAGCCGGTGGCTTCTGAAAAGGATATATGTCCAACAGATCTTGTCATTCAAGAAATTCAGCATCTCCAACCGAACTCACC
>JAKASW010000326.1 GCA_021818875.1 Bacteroidota bacterium | reverse complement strand
CGGCACACTCAAAGTATCAGGGGATGAAAGCATGCCCTGCTCAGATGATGACGGAGATGTAAAGAGAATCGGCTGTGCGTATTCAGGGAGTTCGACTGCCCAGGTGCCGAAGGGCAGAATTCCTCCACTGATCCATGGATTGAGCTCCTTGACTTCTTTGTAGTTGGAGCCCTGGCTTAATGACCATGATGCAACGTTCGGTATTGAGGTAACGACGACCAGCCTGGTCTCTGGAGGTTGGTAGAAATCTTCGGGTGTCAGGTCGAACCCGTATTCTTTGTAGTGTGACATGATCTGCTTTAGCGCGACAATTCTAAACACAAATCTGGAGGTCTCGTCGTTCAGATAGAGATCGTAGTAACTGTCTGCATGTTGGTAGTTGATACTCTCAGCGAGTCCATTACTGCCCATGTTGTACGCGGCGGCGGCCAGCGACCATGTACCAAATCGGGCGTGCAGGTCGCTCAGATATTTCAACGCTGCGATTGTGGCCTTGTGGAAATTATAGCGCTCATCGACGTAATCGTTCACTGTAAGCCCGTAGTGAACAGCGGCGCCTCGCGTAAACTGCCAGATCCCTGCTGCACCCATATCTGAAACAAGGTTTCGAAGCGCGCTCTCCGCAACTGGGAGATATTTAAGGTCACTCGGCATTCCCATGTCCTGGAGTTTCTCCTCGATGTACGGGAAGTATTCACCGCTTCTTTTCAGGTCGAGTATTATCTGTCCATCCGAGAATTGCGTATAGAATGCCCACTCCATTCTCCTTCGAACGTCAGGTATCTCGAGCGGCACTTTCTCTCCGCAGAAACTGATCGAATCCGGAAGTCTGAACGTCGAAAGCGGGACGGTGTACTGCCCTGGTGGGTCCGGGCTTTTCCCACGTTGGGTTGGAAGGAAATCGTGCGAGCCGATACCAAGCCCTATAAGGAACGACAATCCGGCTGGAAGAAAAATATACAACATCCTCTTAGAAATTCGTAACGTACCCATGACGTATGCCAAAGTCCTTTATTATCTGTACCGCTTCATCCGGCTCGTCGCAAACACGAAATATCTCCAGGTCGTTTTCGGAGATGCATCCTTCGTGAAGTGCGGTCTCTCTCATCCAATCAAGTAGCTTATTCCAATATCCGCTTCCCATCAGGACAACGGGGAATGTTTTCGTCTTCTTCGTCTGTATCAGAGTTATTGCTTCGGAAAATTCATCCAGCGTTCCAAAGCCGCCCGGCATGACAACAAATCCTTGTGCGTACTTAACGAACATTACCTTTCTGACGAAGAAATGTTGGAAGGTCATTAGTCTGTCGTCATCGATGAACTCATTCGGTCTCTGCTCGAACGGCAGATCGATATTGAGGCCGACCGACTCGCCTCCAGCTTCTTTTGCGCCGCGATTGGCAGCCTCCATCAAGCCGGCTCCGCCGCCGCTGACGACGGCGTATCCGGTCTTCGCCAGCTTGTATGCGATATCTCTCGTCAACTCGTAGTATTTGGTGCCCGGCTTCATTCTTGCGGAGCCGAAGATTGAGACTGCCGGTGCAGTTCTGCTGAGAAGGTCGAAGCCGTCAACGAATTCCGACATTATCTTGAATATTCTCCAGATATCTCTTTGTCGTGCTTCCAGAACAGACAACCTGTCGCCGTTAACGTGGTTCAGAGTGGTGCTCATAATCAGATTCTTCCATCCACAAAGTTTTGTAATAGAATTTTTCCGGAATCAGTCATGATGGACTCCGGATGGAACTGTACCCCGACAGTGGGGTAGTTCCGATGTTTCAGACCCATGATCAAGTTATCAGGTGTTCGCGCGATCACCTCCAGGCTATTCGGGAAATTCTCTTCAGACACGATCAGTGAATGATACCGTGTGGCTGGAAATGGCACGGGGAGCGAGGTAAAAACGGATCTTCCGTTATGGACAATCTGTGATATTTTCCCGTGCATCGGAACAGGTGCCTTGACAATCTTGGCGCCAAACGCTTCGCCGATTGCCTGATGTCCGAGACAGACTCCGAGTATTGGTACGGTCGCATAAAACTCCTTTATCGCTCTTTCGGAGATGCCAGCCTCGTGCGGGCGCTTCGGCCCTGGAGAGATGACAATAGAGCCGGGATTAATATCGTGGATTTCATCGAGGGTAACGGCATCGTTCCTCTTGACGACTATCTCTGCGCCGAGTTCATTAAGGTACTGGTACAGGTTGTAAGTGAACGAATCGTAATTGTCTATAAGGAGGATCATTGAAACTTGTCCAGTAGCTTCAGAGCCTCTAAATTCGCCTTCATCTTATTCAAGGATTCGTTATACTCGCGATCCGGATCGGAATCGTAGACTATTCCTCCGCCAGCCTGTAGGTAACAAGTGTCGCCATTGACCACAAATGTTCTAATCGCAATACAAGTATCCATATTATCATTGAAGTCTATGTAACCGACCGCTCCACCGTACACTTGCCTGGGAATGTCTTCCAGTTCGCTTATTATCTCCATTGCTCTGATTTTCGGCGCTCCGCTTAGAGTACCGGCCGGGAAGCAAGCGACAAGAGTCTGTAAAGCGTCGTCAGTCCCGTTTGCCTCGCCGATAACGTCAGAGACTATGTGCATGACATGAGAAAACTTTTCGATATGCATGAAATTCTCCACCCGTACAGTGCCAGGCGCCGCCACTCTTCCTATATCATTTCTTCCGAGGTCTACAAGCATAACATGCTCTGCGCGCTCTTTCTCATCATGGAGCAGACCGTATGTGAATCGATTGTCTTCCTCCTGGGTTGCACCTCGTGGGCTCGTTCCAGCAATCGGGCGCGTCTCAACCCTCCTGCCTTCCTTTCTCACAAACATCTCAGGCGAGGATCCTATGACGGCAAGCCTTTTCCCTTTCCCGGCAGATCCCACAGGCAGGTGAGATTCCAGGTAAAACATGTAAGGCGACGGATTAAGCGTGCGCAACCCGCGATAGAGTGGGAATGGATCACCCTTCAGTTTAAATTCCGCACGCTGAGACGGCACGACCTGGAATATATCGCCTTCGATAATGTAGTCCTTTGCACGCTCGACATTCTCTTTGTATCGCTCCTTCGTGATATTGAAACTTGGAATTCCGATCTCACATTTCATAGCATCCAACGCTGCAGAGTCCCTTGAGCCTTTGTCAGGACGCCGGAATACTTCCGACAATTGATGGAGGCGGGACGTGCATTTTTCGAGCGAGACCCGGATCCCCTCTATGTCCCCCCCAAGCGATACAAGTGCAATTAATATGACACGCCTTTTTAGATTATCGACCGCTACAATTGTATCAAAAAAATTCAGCAAAACTTCCGGGGGAGAATCCGCTTCGACCTGTATGGGGATTCTTTCAAGATACCTAACAAAATTGTAGCCAAAGTAGCCAACAGCGCCACTCGATAATCGCGGCAAGTTGTCCAGCGGATAGACTTTGAAAGTGGAAAAGAACGCTCGCAGGACTTCTATCGGAGAGCTCGTGGATACTTTAGTTTCTCCACCGACCGTGAGCCGCACTTCCCCGTTCGCAACAGTAAAAGTCGCGAATGGGTTGACGCCCATAAACGAGTAGCGTCCGATATTCTCGCCACCTTCGGCGCTTTCAAGCAGAAAACTGTTTGACCCCATTTGTCGGAGGCGCAAGTATAAACCTACTGGCGTGAAGATATCTTCAAGAAGTTCAGCTGTGATCGGGAAATGCGAGTATCCATCCTCTTTAGCTTTCTCAAGGATGCTAACGTCGGGTATTCGCTCAATCAGCGGCGGCATTTAGCGCGACTCCTTCAAAATTCTCCACAGACTTCCTCAAAGATTCAGGTATTGGCTTTGGATGACCATTCTCACGGTCTATTGTGACCACGGTAGTCAACCCGGAACAAATGTGCCTACCATCTTCTCTAACGATTTCCATCTCGTAAGTAAAGCTCGATCGTCCGATCTTCGACATACGGACGAGGATCTCAAGCATATCTCCAAGTCGAGCCGGCTCATGATAGTCCGCTTGGTTGTGCACTACCACGAATTGGGAGTTGGATATAGTTATTTCACCCTTTATGCTGAAACCGAGGTTCTTCAGATACTCAATCCGCGCTTCCTCGAAGTAGTAGAAGTAGATAGCATTGTGAACGACATGCTGAAAATCCACTTCGTACGTTTTGACTTCTCGATTATATTTAAAATTGAAAGGAGAAAGGTTCTTATCAGTCGACACGGTATCTTGCCAGAATCTCTGCCGCCTTTCTCACGTTTCCATCGTTACGTCGAGATGCGTCACGGCGCGAACTTTCCCGGCACTACCTGCCGACAGAAGTACGCCCGCCGTTTTCACATCTCTTATAAACTGTTCCATCTTGGCCGGAGGCTTCAACCCGA
>JAKASW010000325.1 GCA_021818875.1 Bacteroidota bacterium | reverse complement strand
TTAATTTACTCCCACGGAGGCCAAGATGAAAAAGCTTGTTACCTTATCGTTTTTCGTTCTGTTCCTGGTTGCATCAAATTTGAGTGCGCGGCCGACTTCGAAGTTGACGGCTCAACAAAAATCGTGGCTTGCCAAAGGTTATCGCTTCGAGAAAGCCGGATGGATCTATCTTCATATCCAAGGCTCACCAGAAGAGCGCGGGTTCCAGCACGGTTACCTGCTCGCTCCTGAAATAAGAGAATCACTCCTGGAGCTAAGGAAAAGGTGGGATTATTTTAGCGCAATGGACTGGGCTTACTTTGTTGACGCCGCCGGAAAGATGTTTACGCCGAGAGTCGATCCGGAGGATCTGGCAGAAATGCAGGGAATAGTTGAAGGTATGGATGCCGCGGGTGACACGGTCACTCTAAATGAAATCGTCGGACTGAACGGCTACATGGAGCTTATGGATTACTGGTGGCCGAAGGTTGCCGATTCTCTACGGATCAGTACACCAAAACCCAAACAGGAGTCGTGCAGCTCCTTCATAGCGACAGGAAGCATGACAGCCGATGGAAAGATCGTACTCGGACATAACACCATGGGCGGCTATGATGAACCATTCTGCAATGTCATCATCGATATCAAGCCTGATAGTGGGTACCGGATTTTGATGCAGACATTTCCCGGGTTCATTTCGAGTGGTACTGACTTCTTCATAACAAGTGCCGGCCTGGTCGGTTCTGAGACAACCATCGGAGCGTTCTCGGGCTTCGATCCTACCGGCGTTCCTGAGTTTTGTCGGATGAGACATGCAACTCAGTACGCAAGTTCGATTCGGGAATGGTGTAAGATGATGGAAAAGGGCAACAACGGCGGATACGCAAACGCATGGTTGTTGGGTGACATTAAGACCAACCAGATTGCAAGACTCGAACTTGGATTGAAGTATGTTGGATTTCAGATCAAGAGCGGCGGATATTTCGTCGGTTCCAACCTTGTGAAGAATCTGAAGATACTTCGGTTCGAGACAACTGAACAGGAAACGAACATAAAGTATTCGTCAGTCGCGCGGGATGTAAGATGGCATCAATTGATGAAGAAGTACGCGGGTAAGATAAACATAGCCCTGGCCGAGAAATTCGAGGCAGACCACTATGATACGTATCTTAACAAGATAGATCCCGACCAACGTACTCTGGATGGACATTCGGAGCTTGACGCCAGATTGGACGGCGGCCCGGGCAGGCCATACGCGCCATGGGGCACCCTGGATGGCAAAGTTGTTGACGCAAACTTGGCCAAGCACATGTCATTTTACGCAAGATGGGGAAACGCCGACGGCATGCCGTTCTATGCAAAGAAGTTTCTCGCCGAACATCCGCAATACCGTTGGATGACGGGACTGATGAAAGACAGACCCACCGAGCCCTGGGTGAAATTCACGGTAGGAGAAAAACCACCGATGACAAAGAAGACTGTTTCTGCAAAATAGAAATCCGGCTGACTTCGCCAAGAGACTTCACTGCAGTGGCGCGGACCTTCCCAGCAATGGGCAGATCAACGACACCGCAGCTCCTTTTTACTGATTGATCTTCGCCCGTCGCGTTTCCCGGGCGGAGACGCTGAAGGCCAAGGGAGGGAACCCTTGATTTTGCGCACTTACGGTGATAAACTACCGTAGCAGAGTAGAAGGTGAATGAGGAGATCGATAGTTTTTTTTCTGGGTCTGGGATGTCTTTCCTTAGTTTTTGGTGCTTGTGCCCCTGATGCTCCGCACAGCAACCCTAATGATCCTGGCTCGCCGAATTACAATCCTGATGGCGTCCTCACGGGACAGGTGTTGACGCTTGGCGCCCCATATTTTGGAATTCCCAATGCGCTTGTTTTCATTGAACAGGACAGTATGGCAGAGCTAACGGCTGCAGACGGCACGTTTGATTTTCGTAATGCTCCTACCGGCAATGTCACGCTCGTTATCTCAAAGCAATCCTATCTTTCCGACACCCTTTACCTGTCGCTCCAATCGAGTAAGTCATTTGACACTCTCGTGCATCTCGACGCGTTGCCACAAATAAGTAGTCCGCAGGTAGTCACAAGCAAGATCGACCAGTGGTGGCCGCTCGGTGCGGTTTACTCTGCATTGGTAACCGCTAATGTGAGTGACCCCGATGGAATAAGTGATATCAATCCGGACTCCGTGTATGTCTGGGTTGACACGCTTTCATATCCTATGAGTTACTCGGTTGCGGACAAAAATTGGCAGGCGGTAATTCAGGGGACCTCGCTTCCCAACCAGGATATCCAGTGGCTCGTGGGAAAAGAACTTCAGATCGTCGCTTTTGATCGAGAAAATGGGATGGGAACAAGTCAGCCGTTCTACCTTACTCGAATAATCGAAGCCGAGGCGAATCCGTCTTTTCCTGCACTTGACTCGACCTTGACGACCACCGCCTATCCCACCTTTACTTGGCTTTCGCCAGGTGTGCCTTATGATTACACGTACTTGTTACAAGTTTATTCGAACACTTCGGGCGTACCAACCCAGGTAGGAAATCCGATCTCATTGAACTCAAGCATCTATTCATACGATTTTGCAGATTCGCTGATCAACGGTACATATTTCTGGACAATAGCTGTTGTGGATGACTTCGGAAACAGCTCGCGATCAAAACCGTCCTCATTCACGATTTCGGTGCCTTAAAGGATGCCTATGCCGGAAGAACAAAGAGACGATTTTAAAGTTTTATACGAAATAACTCAGAAGATAAATTCCATCCTTGATGAGCAGGAACTTCTGGACAAAGTCCTGGAGATTGCGATTGCTCATCTCGATGCAGAGCGCGGAGCCATACTGATAGCGGACGAGACAAGTCCCGGCGGTTTCGCAGTTGTTATCTTCAGGAACTTCAATGCTCGAAAGGACGCGAGTGAATATGCAGCGTCATCATCTGTCGTCAAGAGAGTTATCGAGAGCGGCGAGCCGGTATTGGCCTTTGACGCCCTGAGTGACGAAAGGTTCGAGGCTTCTCGCAGCATCGTGGCACAGCGCATAATGTCAATAATATGTGTTCCTCTGCGCCTCCAGGACAAGACTGTGGGTGCAATCTATCTCGACAGTACGCGCTCCCGCGGAAAGTTCAACGCGGAGACCATGAAGTTTCTCGCTGTGTTCGGTAATCTGGCGGCGGTGGCTCTGCAGAACGCCAAGCGATACGGCCATCTGACGAGCGAAAACACCAGGTTGAAAAATGAAATCAGCAGCGTCCATCTTTTCCCGGGAATTATCGGAAGAAGCAAAACCTGGAAGGCCGCCCTCGACCTGGTACAGCGAGTCCTTGACACCGACGTTTCAGTCCTTATTACCGGTGAAAGTGGTACCGGCAAGGAGTTGATAGCCAGGGCGATCCATACTCAGGGTCGAAGGAAAGACAAAGCATTCATGGCAATCAACTGTTCTGCGATACCGGAACAGTTGCTGGAGAGTGAACTCTTCGGCTACAAACGGGGAGCGTTTACCGGCGCGAATGTGGATAAGAAGGGCTTGATTGAATACGCTGACGGAGGAACCGTGTTCCTTGATGAGGTTGGAGACCTCCCTACTTCCCTGCAGGCGAAATTGCTGAGAGTGCTTCAAGAAAGAGAGATAAGGCGTCTCGGTGACGGGGAGATCAGGAAAGTGGATATGCGAGTAATTTCCGCGACTAACAAAGATCTTCGCGAGGAGATAAAAGCAGGTAGATTCAGGGAAGATCTGTACTTCAGGCTTAATATTGTGGAAGTACATCTTCCTCCGCTTCGCGATAGGCTTGAAGACATAACGATTCTCGTAGACTACTTCATCAAAAAAGCATCCGAGGCACACGGCAGACAGTTAAAGAGGGTGAACCCCGAGGCGATGGCATTGTTGCTGAGGCATCCATGGTACGGCAACGTTCGCGAGCTTCAGAACAGCATCGAGCGTGCAGTCGTGCTTTCCCGCGGCGAAGAACTAATGGAAGCAGATCTAAAATTGCAGCAATACACCGAAGATGAGCTGCTCCAAACCGGCCTCACGCTGGAGGTGTTTGAACGGAAGCTGGTCGAGAAGACTCTTGCGGAGACCGGGAACAATCGGACACGCACCGCTGAGAAACTCGGAGTCTCGCTCAGATGGCTCCAGTACAGGTTAAAGGAATGGGGAAGTCAAAAGGGCCGGCCTGATGGCTGAGGAAAACATTACCGTCTTAGAGCTGATAAGTCAAAGTCCGACGACAAGTGTCTACAAGGCACATCAGAATGCCCTTGGCCGGACTGTGCTCCTCAAAGTATTGCACAAGCATTTGTTGAGGGACAAAGATCTCGTTGCGAGGTTTTCTCGTGAGGCGAAAGCCTGTGCCATGTTGCATTCTGAAAATATTGTTCAGG
>JAKASW010000324.1 GCA_021818875.1 Bacteroidota bacterium | reverse complement strand
TCTAGCCTCCGACGGTTTTCCCTGACATTGATGGCAGATCTGTTCCTTTGTTATGTCCGGCACGGTTAGGCTGATGTCATCCCTAGGTTAGTTCGTGGCATGGAATTAGAAGGTAAAACCTGACTCTAATCAAGAGTGTCCCAGTTCATTCGTGCGGCGGAGAGAGATGCCTTAGCTTTTTCGACAAGCTAAACTGTCTCGGAGGTAAGCATGTACAATGTCGTGCAGGAGAGTTCTACTTGCACATAGTACATAACAGAGATTCGTCCGAACAAGATTGTGAGAGGAGGAGAGAAACGTGGGGACAGGTCAAACGCTTTTAGTGCTTGCAGCTTTGGTGATCCTGGCGATCATCACGATATCTGCAAACAAATTGGTTCTCAGCCAAAGCGATACCGTCCTCGGATCCGAGGCGATGATTACCGGGACCGCAATTGCACAGGCAAAGATTGAAGAAGCCACCGTAAAGTATTTTGACGGGAATGTACTTCCACCCTTGAGCACAGATACCGTCAGCATGTTCACACCTCCGCCACTCGGACCATCTGAACCGGGCGTAATCCCGGGCGATCCATCTACTTATGTCAGTCTCAGCGACTACAACGGATATGTGGACACAGTGTCGACTCCGCGTCTTGGAGATTTCATTACGCGTGACAGCGTCTATTACGTCAATGAGAATCCCCCGTATTCAAACGTCGAGACTCAAACCTTCTTTAAGCGGATCGATGTTATAGTTCAGAATAAATATCTGCCTGGGCCTTATCACGCAGACACGCTCTCTGCAATCGTGTCTTACAGGTACAAGAGTTAGGAGCGACCATGGATACGATAATAGATATTATAGGTTCAACTATAGTGGCTGGTCTGCTGATCCTTGCTGTCGTAGGGATCAACGTCTCGATTTCAAATGCCGCCTCCGATTCGAACGTTCAAGTAATTACACAATCTGACGTTACCGCGATTGCAGATGGAATTGTTTATGACTTTTACAAGATAGGATTCAGGGCATCTCCGGCAATATTGTTCGCGGACACCGATAAGATATCCTTTCGCGCAGATCTCGAGGAAGATGGTACACCCGATACGCTATCTTATTTCACTGCTCCAGCACCCGTCGTCGCGGGGGAGAACCCAAACATGATCGTACTCTTCCGCCACATTTGGGACAGCGCCACCGGCCAGGCCTCCACTACCGGCGCAAGTCTGGGACAAACATCCTTTGAACTTAGTTATTACGACAGTACGGGAGACTCGATAGCGATTCCGCCAGGAGGTTTGTCAATTCAGGGAGGCACAAAAGATGACAGCCTTCTGTCGGCGATCAGGTCCATTAGAATACAGGTCTTGGTGCAGAGTCCTAACAGGATGATCTCCGATACGACTTATGCAGGGGCATATTGGGAACAGTACGTCAGTCCGAAGAACCTTCGCGCTCTCATGTAGGAGGAACCTCGCAGGGCATAAAAAAATGATTAAGGCAGATAAGAATGTTGGATCTGGGTCGTACAAATCGAGATTGGGAATCGAATAAGAAGGAGACACCATGGGAAGAATGGCTCTCATAGCAGTCTTGACGCTCGTGTTTGTTCTGTCGATCGTGGGTTACAATATGAACAGGCGAGCCACGGATGCAGTAGATAATTATGTAGGTTATTATTGTCAAACTCGCGCTCATGACATCGCATCGAGCGGAGTCGAGGTATATATTCGTAAGCTTGCCGAGAATCCTGACCTTGAGGCGGGAACGTACACAATCAACCCTATCATGGGAGGTACTGACCAGGTTACCCTCAGCTCACTCCCCGGCGATTCGCTCAATATGGTCAGTGTCGGGAACTATAATAGTTTCAGTTTCACTGTCAAAAACAAATTGTACCCAGTGACTGCCAATCCACCGACAGTTTATGGGGCAGCTACTCTCCAAGCAGGCAATTCCGCATCGATTTACTTCAATGGAAACACCGCAATTACCGGGTTAGACACAAGTCCTCCGGGCTCCGGATGGCCAGCGGCGGACACTTCTCTGGGAGTTGCGGGAATCGCTTATAACATTCAGCCATCTACTACACTTCCGGGCCAACCCACGATAACCGGTGACCCGCCGACCGAGCAGGTGGATAGCATGCCTGACTATACTGCCTGGGCAAATGAAATGATTCGGCTGGCAAATAACGTTTATAACAACGGCAATTTTTCAAGCGTGAATTTCGGAACTCAACAGAATCCGCAAATAACCTACGTTAACGGAAACACACAGATCGATGGTGGGGCGACCGTAACGGGCGTCGGTATCTTGATCGTTAACGGAAATCTGACTGTAAAAGGAAACGTAAATTTTTACGGGCTGGTTGTAGTAGTTGATTCCGCAACCGTTAATGTCTCTACCAGCTTAAACGGTACAGTCCAGGTTTACGGCGGTATCGTAATCGCCGGTCAAAATGTCTCCTACTCCGAAAAGGGGACAGTCAATGTATACTACAGCAGTGCAGCGATCGACAACATCAAGACGAATATGAAGCCTCTGAAATATCTTATTGCCGACTGGTGGGAGTGAAGCTGAACCATCTCGTTTAAACCTATCAGAGCGTCCAATCTCTCATTTGCTGTTGTCACTGATATCAACCCGGCTGGCACCTGTGCAGTCATGGTCATGATGACAGGGGGCAAGTCTGTTGTCGTCGGATTTTCAGTAATATCGCACACCCATCAGTTCCGCCGAGCTTGCTTTCGTTATCCAGCTTGTGTTAATTTGACACGCTAATAACAGGAGAGGAATTTGACGAAGAGTGTTTCCACGAAATCTGCAAGCAAGGAATGGGCACTTATACTTGGTGCATCGAGTGGGTTCGGCGCAGCCACTTCCATTGAGCTTGCAAGAAACGGGATGAATATTTTCGGCGTGCACTTCGACCGTGCGGCCACCATGCCCCAGGTAAATGGCATAATGCAGAAAATAAAGGACAGCGGCGCAAGCGCAGTCTTCTTTAATATTAATGCTGCAGATGAGCAGTCGAGGGAGGAAACGGTAGAAGAGGTACAGCGTACCCTGGAACAGAGTCCCGGTTCGTACATAAGAGTCATCATGCACTCCCTCGCATTCGGCAGCCTCGGTCCCTATTTCGGGAAATCTCCCGCCGAATCACTTAACCAACGACAGGTCGAAATGACTCTCGACGTGATGGCGAGCTCGCTGGTATATTGGGTTCAAGGTATTTATTTCAAAAATTTGATGAGAAGGGGGAGCCGAATTTTTGCGATGACAAGCTCCGGCGGACATTCCGTGCTCCCGAATTACGGCGCAGTATCCGCTGCAAAGGCTGCGCTCGAATCTCACATCCGGCAGATAGCTATGGAGCTCGGGCCGTACGGGATCACTGCCAATTCCATAATGGCCGGCGTCACCGATACTCCGGCGATGCGAAAAATTCCCAATTCGCAGCAAATGCTCGAGATCGCGCTCAAGAAGAATCCCACGGGAAGACCAACGAGTCCAGAAGATGTGGCGAAAGCAATCGCTCTTTTGTGCGACGACAGGGCCAGCTTCATCAGCGGAGTGAGGATTGGAGTGGACGGCGGCGAGGATATTGTGAACTACATCGGTCAGAGTTCTCCACACGATCTGGGAGACGGACATAGCTGAGGGTGCATTAATTGTGCGCTGCATAATGACATTAGTGCCCTGAATGCGAAGAAAGATCCAAGATCTAAATCCGAGACTCTGAACAAATCAAAAGTCCCAAACTCCAGAGACAGCTATCATGTCACCTCTGTGTTTCTTAGTCTTTGAATCCGGAGAATCCCAAGCTGCCTCTCGGTAGTTAGGATTGTTCAGGGTTTCAAGTTTTGTGATTAGAGTTTGGTTTCTGCCTTGCCGGGCTATGATCTTCCTTTCGCCCAAATTAATTAGTCATTATATTCAGCTTGTGAAGTCATTTGCGAAACTTCAGCGGTATGCATGGGCCCTTCTCGTGATTGCGTCTCCGCTGTTTGCCGGTCAGCATTCTCAGAACCTCAGCCTGAGCTTCAGTTATTCGACTTTCAAATATGATTCCTTGAAGACATACGTGGAGTTTCATTACGCCTTCAGCAAGAATTCGATCAGCTATCACTCGGTCGACTCATCGTTTGCCGGAGCAATTGCCTTTCAGTTGGAAGTCAAGTCCCTAAACAAAGACAGTATTATCTACGTTTCTGAGTGGAAAGTCCCTGTGGCAGTCTCCGACACTTCGTCTGCGGATCTGAAACGTCTTGCGGTAGGACAGGTGGCCGCGGTACTCCCGCCGGGAAACTATGGTCTGCATGTCGAAGCAGTGGATGGATTTGACAGTGCAAATGTAGACGCCTTCAGCGAGCCGTTGAGTGTACCACGATATGGTTCGGGAAGTTTAGAG
>JAKASW010000323.1 GCA_021818875.1 Bacteroidota bacterium | reverse complement strand
TTCAGATGACGATATGACTATATACAAATAGTGTCAGATTCTGATTTTTCTGAATTCAATTTCCACGCCCTGCCGGTATCCGATAAGATGCTTGGCATTGCCGCCGGCGACAGCAATCTCGATGTTGCCATGGGAGCCAATCAATACCAGTGGTTCTCCGTCCTGCTTGTCGGCGTAAGTGCGTGTGAATTCTATTACGTCCTCAAAATCTCCACAGGTCACCTTCAACCTTTGACCGACTGAAAACAGCCTGCTAAATCTTGTACCGTTGAGATTTGTAATCACGTTTCCAAAGGCATCCGCATAAATACAAATGCCTGATATGCCTGAAGGAATGAATCTAACTTCCCCGATATCGATCTCTCTGTAAGACCTGACTTCTCTGCCAACTTTCTCGAACGCGCCTCCGGCAGAAAGATAGGCGGCCGCAGGCGCAAATACATCCCTTCCATGAAATGTGTTTGAAACATTTGAAATATCCAATTTTCTAAAATCAATCTCTCTGACGCTCATTCGGCCGCACTCCTTTGCAGCAGGGATGATCAGCCCATTGTCTGGGCCAACAAAGAAATGTTTACCCGACTTTACTGCAATCGGTCTCCTTGTCCCGCCCACACCAGGATCTACCACAGCCATATGGACGGAACCGTCGGGAAAATAGGGTACAACGCTCTTAAGAACGAATGCACCTTCAATTACCGACTGGGGGGATATATCATGCGATATATCCACGATATCGGCATCCGTCCTGGAAAGTATGACACCCTTTACTGCGCCGACGTAGCCACCGAGTGTCCCGAAATCGGTAAGCAGCGAAATCACCGGTCTGCCATGGAACCGGGATGCAGCGCGATTGTCCGTTATCCGCACTTCAAACAGCATGGAATGGTTTTGTGGCGTAATAAATTATGCGTGTCAGTAGCATAAAACGTCATCGCAGCTTAACTGCAAGAGCCTCTATTTCCACTTTCGCCCCCCTCGGGAGGGCGACAACCGAGACTGTTGTTCGTGCTGGCCGGTGTGTGCCGAAATAGGCGCCATACAATTCATTGACCTTTCCGAAATCATCCATGTTCGTCAGGTAAATTGTAGTCTTTGCCACCTGGTCGCGCGTAATGCCTGAAGCCTTCAGCACTTCCTCCATATTGGCAAGACACCTTGTTGTTTGAGCTTCGACGTCGTCAGATATAAGTTTACCTGTCACAGGATCCAGACCTATCTGGCCAGAGCAGAAAACTATGCTTCCAGAATCGATTGCCTGGGAATATGGTCCAATTGCAGCAGGAGCATCATTCGTACTTATACTATTCAGAGACACGATATCACCGTCCGTGATATGGCGGCACGGGCACAAAAAAGATTCCATTAAGCCGGTCTCGCTCGGCGGAGAGATTTGGACATTGGCTAACTGCGCTTCACTGCATCCATAGTACTCTCCTCTCCGGATTGTGTGTTTCAGCACTCGCCGAGACTCCATAACAGTTTTGGTGCCGCTAAAAATCATTCGTGCGGGAATGGTGCAATTGTTCTAAAGGGAGGAAAGGAAAAATATTGAAAGGAAGAGGTTTGTAATCGGTATGCACCGGTGTTCAAACTCAGAAATGTATCTTTTGTGCCATCCTGTTGAAGAGACTTCCGGCTTTCCTGGTGTGATGCACCTTAGCCGACTCCTCGTTTGCCCTTTCAATGGCAACAAGATCAAGGTAGTTCTTTCGTCTGTTACTATTCTGTGTGCTTGAATTTAGTATGAGCATATCCCACATTTTTCTTCACATCCTAGTTTATTTTCAGAATAGTCCTAAAAATATTTGGTATATAAGGATTAGTATGAAAATTATTCAGTTGATAACGAATAGATGTAAAAAAACGACTAATAAAAGGAAAGATTTATCCGAAGAAAATAAGGTATAGTGACTAAATGGATGAAAAAGATATACTAATACTCGAACTGCTTCAGCGGAATTCGCGTACCTCTCTCAAAGAGATAAGCCGGCAGGTGAAGCTGGCTGCGCCTACCGTTCACGAACGTGTTCAATCGTTGATGAGAAAAGGCGTCATTACCGGTTTTACGACGCTTGTGGATCCAAAAAGTGTCAATCTGGACATCACGGCGTTCATCATGCTCTATTTCAAGACTGGCGGATCCCTTGGTGATCAGAAGGTGGTTGATCTCATAAACAGCATTGGCGACATCGAGGAATGCCATCATCTGGCCGGCGACGAGGATTTGATCATAAAGGTCAAAACGGAAAACATGGCGACGCTGGAGGATATAATCCTCAGGCTTTCCAGGTCGGGCCACTTCAGCAGAACCAAGTCAATAATAGCACTCTCTACAATAAAAGAGAGCGCGGCTCTGAACCTTTCCCATAAGATGAGGGAGATTGAAGAACAGCATCAGGTGAAAGAGAACGAGTGACGCGCATCATGGCGCTATATTGCTATCGTTCTCACAGATCCGGATTGGAAACCATGAACAGCGATACAGTAAACAGAACCGTTTCGGCAGGTGCTGATGTTCATCAGTACCCTTATGAGTTTAATCAGGAGATAAGGCGCAGGGCGCGCAGCGTATCGTCAGAACTGTTGTGGATGTCAGTCGTGTCGACTGCGGTTGAATTATCATTGCTGTTTTTCATTACATTTGCTGGCCCGGGAAAATGGATAGCTTCGTCGCTCGAATATCTGTCATGGTTTCCGAGGGTCTGCATCTTTTCGTCAACCATTGTTCTGCTGTTCTACGCTGTCGGCATGCCGTTCGCTTACCGGATTCATGGGATAAGGAAGAGATACGGCATAGCGACTGCAGGCACCGTCAACTGGCTGACGGACAGTCTGAAGGCATTGTTAATTTCCATGGTCTTCATTACTGGAGCGTCAACGCTGCTCTTAGCGTTAATAAGCCTGTCGAATCTCTGGTGGTTGCTCGCAGCAACAGCCTACGTACTCTTCACAGTGACATATTCCCGTTTTTTCCCTTTCCTTGCGCTCCGTTTCTTCTATCGCATTAGACCACTAGAAGAGGGTGAAGTGAGTCGTAAAATAATGGCGCTGCTCAAGTCCCTCTCACTCGACCGGATGAGCATTTACGTGATTGATGAAAGCTCGAGATCCAGGATGGCCAATGCATTCGTTGCCGGCATAGGAAAGAAGAAACGCATCGTGCTCTACGACAATACAATCCGCTTTTTCACGCCTGAAGAGGTTACCTGCATAACAGCCCACGAACTGGGCCACTATCTTGCCGGGGACAGTTGGAAGTCATGGGTGTCGAACGTTCTGATGGCCTACATTTCCGCATTACTTCTTTATGCCGTCTACAGTCTCGCGCTTCATATGCATTCACTCTATTCCCCGACTGATCCATATGTCCTCCTGTTGTTCTCGATCACACTGAGTATCACCGGAGCAGCGTTGACTCCACTGACAAACTACATTTCGAGAAAGAGAGAGCGATGTGCAGATCTTTTCTCACTCAACGCATATCGCAACCCGGTAGCATTCATTTCTAGCGAGAAAAGGCTGTGCGACCTCAACCTGATGGACGACGATCCAGGCACGATCAGGAAGATACTCTTTGCCACGCACCCGTCGACGGCTGAGAGGGTCAGAATGGGCGAAGCGTGGCGTAGTTCCGCCGAAGCGGCAAAAGAAGGTTGAAATATGGAGAAAACGCTCATTCCCCCGAAGGGGTAAAAACGAAGGAATTTGCCGTTCTCCTAAATGATAAAGGCGGTGGGCTAGCCGAGCTGACAGACACACTCGGGAACAGCGGCATTAACATAATTACGCTGACGATGAGCAGCTCGCGCAATTCAAGACAAGTCAGGCTGATCACATCTGACGAACTGACGTGCAGAGATATGCTAAATCACAGCAAGTATGAGTTCACGGAAGATGAAATCATAACTGTTGTGATCGATGACAAGCCAGGATCTCTGGCAAAGATTCTAAAAAAGCTGGATAAGTCAAGGGTAAAGGTGAATTCAACATACATAATCAACAAGAAGGACGGCAGAGTCGAGTTTGTGCTCGGTCTGGATAATCCTGAAGAGGGAAAGAAACTGCTGTTCAGAAAGCTGGGGCTCGACAGCACCCTTCAGGCGGTAAACGACTGACCGCAGCTGCAGGTGCTCTTTGCGTTCGGATTAATGAATGTGAATCCTGAGCCCTCCAGGCTGTCCACGTAATCTATTTCGGTCCCTTCCAGATAAGCCGCACTCTCCCGGTCGACGACTATGTTAACCCCTGCCTTCTCCAGCTTGAAGTCGTTGAGCATGTCCGCTTTGTTCTCAAAGCTGAGACCGTACTTGAAGCCGCCACATCCGCCTCCGGCCACGTAGACCCTGAGGAAGACCTGCTTGTCATTCTCCTTTGGCATGAGTGTTTTAACCTTCTCTATGGCTTTTTC
>JAKASW010000024.1 GCA_021818875.1 Bacteroidota bacterium | reverse complement strand
ACTGCTCGATCGTCGCTCCGCAATATCATTCCCCTCGACGGTTCATTTCAATGATTAATCCTGGCCCCTCCAGGATTGGTGTCTCGCAATGACATGTTCCCGACAGGGACATCGATTTTCCAATCATTGAAAGTAGACGAAGTCACAATTAACCTTGCGGTCGCGAGTCACCCATAAGAACTCCAGAACTCCCATGGGCAGCAGATATCCCTCTAATCCACGGCTTTTGGTTGTTCCAAAGAGATCTTGCTAATGAGAAGCGAAGATTACTTCTCCCTCAAAATTTTCTTCTTCTCCTCGTTACCGCGATGCCTTTCATGTAGTCATATATTAGGAAAGCAGATCAGGTATGAACTCAAACCACTTGAAAGGATGATATTATGGGAGACTTCATCGGTCTCATAGCAGTTGTGCTGATATTCGGTGGCATCCCGTCGGCCGTGGTAATCATTTACTACTTTGCAAGAAACTCCAAGCATATGGAGAGAATGGCATTGATTGAGAAAGGAGCAGACCCGTCGGTCTATATGAAGGAAGAAGCTTCCTACTACAACGCGCTCATGTGGGGATTGTTTATCTTCGGAATTGGACTCGGAGCGCTGCTGGGCTATATTTTCTCCGTGTTCACTCCGATGGAACAGGAAGTCATGATGCCGACTCTGTCGGTCATTTTCGGCGGACTCGGTCTCATCGGTTTCTATATTTACAGAAGGAAAGCCGGAACGACAGCCGCCGCCTGATGGACGAACTTTACCTGCGCTTAGTCCTCGCGGGGGACGCATCGAAGTTTTCGTGGTTCGTCGATAGGTACAAAGGCATGGCGTTCTCAATTGCCTACCGCATCGTGAACAGCCGTGAGGACGCCGAAGAAATTGTGCAGGACGCGTTCCTGAAAGCGTTCAAGTCGCTCGGCAAATTCAGGCAAGGCTCGAAGTTCTCGACGTGGTTCTACAGGATCGTAGTCAATACCGCACTCACAAAAACCAGGAGTGCGATGCCGCGTCCGGATTCATTCGACGAGGGCGTTGTCGAGGACTTGCTCGTTGAAAATGTGGATTCGGCCTACCACAATCTCGACACAGCCGAGCGCAAGGCGGTGGTGAACGATGCGATGGATAGACTGAGCGTTGAGGACAGGCTTCTCCTGACTCTGTATTATCTCAATGAAAACTCCATCGGGGAGATAACAGAAATAACCGGCATTGCCCGGGAGAATGTGAAGATGAAGCTGTACAGGGCGAGGAATCGCATGTACAAGGTGTTGAACGGGAAGCTTAAATCTGAAATAAGTTCGGTGCTGGGATGAAAGATTTGAAAGATGACAAGTTTGCGAAAGAGATAGTCAGGGACAGCTACTTAGACCTGACGCGCCCGGGATTCAAGCCGGACACCATGGACAGGATTTACAGGATGGGTCGCAGGCGGCGCATCATGGAGAACATCGTAGTGAACGCGCTCGCGTTTGTTGCCATCGATACGCTCATCTGGCTTGGGCTGAGACTCACGGGTCTGACCGTTGGCGGGCTGGTGAACGGTTCGGCGGAGCTGCTCGGCAGGTATTTCCTTCACAATGTAAAAGTGGGTCTGGCCTTCAGCGGGGGAACCGACATGACATATTTGCTTGTGGTTATCTGTGCCATGGCGGCGACGCTTGCGTTCATCGAAGTGAAGATGAATTTGTGGAGAGGCGAGAAACACTGACACATCGCTCGCAATGCCGGGGAGGTATGCAGGGTGTGGACCCCAATTAGCATGTCATTGCGAGGGGAGGATATGCCCGCCGTAACCGCTCGGTTATGTTAGTAAGAGAATAGCCGCGACCTTCAGGTCATGGTACAGATTCCGCCACCAAATGGGCTTTAACCCTTGACGCCACGCAATTTCGGGTAAACACACAGGATGCGTCCGGCCATTGACCCACGAACTAAAGTTCGTGGCGATAGTGCCAACCTGATAACTGAACCCACACGTCCGATCCTTGAGTCATCCTTGAAACTAGACGGTGCCACTGTTAACTTTTTAATCATGCGTCAGTCAAAAGAACCTTCAACAAACGTCAGGAAGATACCATGGTTTACGAGCCGAAACGATTAATATCCGCATCGAGGAAGTCTTTTGTCACAATCAAATTGCCCAAGCCTAAACCTGGTGGTGGTGCATCAGTGTCGACAGCACTGCAGCGAAGGAAGACCACTCGCGAGATCAGCGACAAAAAACTTCCGTTGCAGGTATTGTCGAATCTCCTCTGGGCAGCATACGGAGTAAACCGTGAGAAAGGACCCTTCGAGATCCCGGGCCGGACTGCCGCATCTGCGAGCAACTCGCAGGAAATCGATCTCTATGTTTTGACGGAGAAGGGGGTTTACATATATGATCCGTTCCACCATCTTCTTCTCCCCGCTCTTAAAGCCGACCTTCGCCCAATCGCAATCAGTGCCGGCCAGGTGAGTCTTGCGAGGCACGCGCCCGTTCATTTTGTCTACGTGGCGGATATCGATAGGCTCGTCAATACTGCGGGATACCAGGAACCCGGTCTTCACGATCCCGAATATCAGAAAGCATATTATTATGTTGACACTGGCATGATCGCGGCAAACGTCTACCTCTTTGCGGCCTCCCACGGCCTCGCGGCGTGGTTCCACAATTGCAACAGGGCAGCACTTGCAGTAAAACTTGATTTGAGCCCCGATAAGCGTGTGCTTTTCGGTCAGACTGTTGGATATCCTAAGAAAGGGTAATCCGCGACATTTCCCCGATAAAGGAAGGACCATGGATTACTCAGATTGAAACGGGTTGTCACGGATTTTATCTGAACACCAGGCGTTGCTCTCCGGGATGAAGCTGTACCATCTTATCGTCCCACTTGAAATATCCGGTCAAGCCTGCCGGAAGATCCACTGTAGCTGCAAGTCCCGTCTTCCCTTCACGATTTAGCTCGAGATGAATCTCGCCATCGGGGTGCGGCATCGTGGCACGTACTTCTGTCAAAGGACCCAGATGCGGCGTTATCGCCACTCGCTTGAAGCCGGGAGCGGCAGGGTTTATTCCACAAATTGTTGCGAGGAAACCGTAGACCGGACTCGCCGACCATGCGTGACAATCGGATCGAGTCGGTGGGGGAGTCTCGGCGAATGTCGTTAATCCTAACTTCAACATGTTCCGCCATGGCTGCAACTGGACATAGTATTCGTTGCCGAGCCCGGCCTTCACCATCGCCTTGAACAAGTAGAATTTGAAGTAGTATGTTGCCTGGCTGAGCGTCGTGTCTGTCAGTACTCGTTCCATGACTCTCTTCTGCTGATTCTTCGGGATAACATTTGCGAGCACTCCAAAGATTGAAGCGTGCTGGCTGAACTTTCTCTTAGCAGGTGTGTCTGCCATCTCCATTCTGCGACTATCGAAGCAATGTTCATAAACCCCTTTTGAGAGCCAGCTCGCGAGTCTGTTGTAACGCTCCCCCCTTTCGTTGTCGCCAAAGTAGTGAAACATGAATGCAGCCTGGTGCAAAGTGTAAATGAATTGTTCGGTGACAACCGACGAATGTCCGTCCGATGCACCCGGAGGAGCTCCGCCGGGGAACTGAGCCGTCCAGTCGACGAAGTTCCACCATTTCATCGGACCCAGCATCGCGTACGATGAATCGATATGCCTCTCGAACCATTCAATTATCGGCACGACGGCAGGAAGGTATTCTTTTACGAAACCGGCATCAGGTCTAAGCATGAGGTAATCATGGAGCATGGAAATCCAGAACAAAGAGTAAGTCGGTATGATTTGCAAGCGCCGGCAGGGGAAGCGGCCCTGAGTCAGCCCGTTCGGCAAACGAGAATCATAGAAATCGTGAATGGCCTTCCTGACTAACCTGTCGTCGTTAGTATTGTATAATGATATGAGTGCCTGGATTCTCGTGTCGCCTTCGTATTGCAGCTGTTCATAGTAAGGGCAATCGAAATATGTTTCGCCTGCACAAAGACGTGCAGTTCGCCACCCAACTTTCCATATTTGTTCCAGGGAAGGATCGCTGCTCGCGAACTTTGCAATGCGTTTGAATGGATAACCGGTGTAGATGCCGTAGAAGTCGTCAATCGTGAGCGGCTGGTCTGTGGTTTGGATATCGAGCTCGATGTACCGGTAAGTCCGGATCCACAGCGGAGTGAACGTCCTGTCTGTTCCACCATCCGGAAGGAACACGTCATACAGACCGACGATAGACTTTCCTTTTATGACGTTTCTGTCTCCCTTGCGTCCTTCACCGTCTATCGCGGCTTCCGCGTAAGTTATTTTGACAACGCTTCCTTTCCCACCGCTAACTTTCAGCACCGGATAAGCAACAGTTTCAAAGGATTGATCCAATACGATTTTTTCATTCTCATGCGGTGGAATTGTAAGCGGGTGATTGCCGACTATGAAAGTATCGGCACCGCGAGAGGCGAGCTGCGGCGTATCGACCTTCAGCCGCTGCAGTCTATACTCCATCTGTGGTATCATACTCGGCACGAGCGTCCAGACGTTGTCGGATCCGTATCCGAATGGTACTGCCGCTGCGTTTATGTCTATTGCACGTGGCCACGATGCGTCATCGTAGCCGGTCTTTTCCCAGCCCCACGGGTAATACTTTGCCCGCACTTCATCTCCAGCTCCCGTTACGAAATAGGCTCGCACCCGCCTTCCAGTATTGACGGAGCACGGGGAGTAGGCGGTGTCGTGCAAGACTTTCCACGTCGTGTTAGAGTTGAGGAAATCGTCTTCTCGCTTGTCTGCCTGGAACAGGAAGCCGCTCCTGGCAGAGATCTGTGCCACGGGAGCATACTCTGCCATATTCCAGACCAGCGCGGCAATTACGTTTTTGCCATCATGCAGGTAAGGGGCGATGTCGTATGTCTCTACGTTCCAATTGTAGAGACTTCCGCGGGCAGGGCCGCGACCGACTGACTCGCCGTTAACGAAAAGGTGATACCGGTTGTCGGCGGTTACGTGAACGATCAGATGCTGGGGTGCTATGTCCAGTGAAAAAGTCTTTCTGAAATGGAAAACACCGTATGCACGCGCTGGTACACCGGGACAGGTGATCCAGTGGGCGTTCCAGTAACCATTCGTCAGGCGAGAGTTTCAGGCGAGAAGGTGAGTTTGTCCGAGGGCAAATGGGCCAGACACAAACATTAGGCCGAAGAGAAATAAGGTTATCAGGTTATGAGGTCGAATTATCTTTTTGCGGGAAGATCTGACGGCGGTAGAATGGTTCATTGTTAGATTTCCTTCTCTTTAGCTTCGAACGTACTAATTTAGTCAAGCTGGGGACGATTTCAGCGCGATGAACCTGATTAATGAATTTTTCAGAATCGTTTACTAATATTCCTCAACGATTTTTTCATAGGCAAACTTCGGAGTGTGTGATGCAAAAGAGTGCTGCCATATTTTCATGCCTGATCGTAGTGAGCCTGTCTATGTCTCTGATTTCGTGCTCGCCCAGTTCGTCATTTGTAAGTCTCAATTCTCTCAAATCAAGTCTGAATCTGAAAGCATTCCCCGGCAGGAGGGAATATCCCGACGCTGACGCGGTGATCCTTTCCGATGTACACAACGTCCGCGTAGAAGTAAATAGAGAAGGCAAGGTCGAGACGAATGTCTATGTCACTAAAGTAATCAAGCTCCTGAGGAATGTAAACGAACATGCTTCGATTGAAATTCCGGTGTACAGCGGCAACTCGTTGAACGGCTTGAGCGCAAGAACCATTGAACCTGACGGCTCGACGATTGTCCTACGGAAAGGAGATTTTCATACGATAACCGGATCCGGGAACGACTACATCTTCTATTCAGATGAGAAAAAGGTCCGGTTTACTTTCCCTGCCGTGACGAAGAACTGTGTTATCGAGTACCACTATATCATGCACGAGAGTCATCCGTTCATTGAGGACATTTGGGAAATTCAGCAGATGTATCCTGTGCTGGACAATGTTTACAGTCTGACTCTTCCAGCCAGGCTCCTGGTCCCACCGCAGAACGGCGGTTACGGATGGAATTGGAGATACAAGGTGTACAATTGCAGCATGGGTGCTCCCGCATATCACGTCAATCCGGATGAGAACCCCGACTACGAAACTGTCACTCTCACATGGACCAAGAAAGACATCCCCGCTTTCAAGCCAGACCCAAGGATGCCTCCATACCTGGATCTCATCCAGTATGTCAAGTTCGCGCCATCCCGGTGGAAAACCTGGGATGATATTTCCGAATGGTACTACGGATTCTTGTTCAAGCCGCAGATGGATATTACTCCTGAAATCTCAGAAAAGGCCGACGAATTGACCCAGGGCTGTCAAACCGACTCGGAGGAAATTGAAAGGGTGTTCGACTTCATTCAGACTTTGCGGTATGTGGCGATCGAGCTTGGTGAGGGAGGATACATCCCGTCGAAACCCGCGACTGTGTTGGAAAGGATGTACGGCGATTGTAAGGACAAGTCCATTTTGCTGGTCAGTCTTCTCAGAAGTCTCGGAATTGCCGCGAAGCCGGTCCTGGTACTGACCTCCGATGAAGGGAAGGTTGATCCTTCGTTTCCGAGCTGGATGTTCAATCATATGATAGTCAAGGTAACGATCCATGGTGGACGCGATTATTGGCTGGACCCGACCGTGGGTCATTGTGCCCTTGGAGAGATTCCGTATCCTGACGAAGGGACAAACGCCCTGGTATTGAATTACGACAATACATCCGAGGTCGAGAGGATACCTTCATCCACTTTTACCCAAAACGTCGAGAACATTTCCGCTGGTGTGATTCTCGATAAGCGAGGGGACGCTGACTATGATGTTGGAATGAGATTCATCGGACAAGATAATTTCATAACGAGGTCCACGATTGCCGGCCTGAGCCATGATGAGATGCTGAGGTACTGCAAGTCTCTTTTGGCCGGCAGCTATATGAATGCGACGGTTGAAGATTACTCTTTCAAGAACACCGCGGATTTTGACAAACCTTTTATTTTGCAATTCAATATGGAAGTTGCCGATGTACTTCAAAAACAGGGCGGCGTAGTTTTGCTGGATGTAGATCCCTTCAGGTTCACCGGCGATTGGAAGTGGCTGGATCGGGATCATCGCGCCTACAACTTAAGATTCGACTATCCGAGGACGGCTACCAAAACGTTGAACATTATGCTGCCCCCAGGATACTCCGTCAAGACTTTGCCGGCACCGACGGTTATCAAATGCCCCGGTCTCTATTATTCAAGAATCTTTACTATCGGTGTCAACGGTCACCTGGGAATAAGTGAAACTTTTGCAGTTACAAGAAGGGACATCAGCGCGAAGGACTACAAGTCGGTCAAGGAATTCGCTGAGAAAGTGGACCGAATCAGGAACGAGTTAGTGATGCTGGGAATAGAGCATCCGAATCCGGCGGAAGGGAAGTAGGCGAACCGACAGTCGGTCCAGAAATTAGGACAACCCGTGGATCAAATCTTGACTTTCTCTCTGCCGCCGTGTAAATTTTGCACAACAGTTGTGATATTTTCCAAATAGATTTCGAGTAACCGGCTCCCTTGCGGGGGGGTTGTTGAGAAGAATCAATGCGGTGCTGCCCCGAGCGGCAATTTTTTCCGTTTTTTTTGCCGGATGCACTCGTGAGATGGGATCGGGTTGTGTGCAGAAGGATCAATTTAATCAGGATGCCGACACACGATTAAGGAAATCGAGATGCTTTTACTTACGTTATCTACTGGAAATTACCGCTGTCTTATGCCTTCCAGGTCGTTCCTTCATCTCCAAAACCTTAATGCAATTCTTATCGTCCCCCGGTCGACAACTCTGGGAAAGTCATTCTGACTGGCCTGATTCGCTGAGTTCGTAAGGAGAGAGTCCACGTTCCAACGACCACCGGTTGAAATACCGGGGTGAGTGTTCATAATGTTGCATGACAGTTAAGATTGAGGGCGTCAATCATAGCGGAGGTTTACTCTATGGCTTTGCGGGATGTCTATAACGTTCTCGAATTAAATGGGGCGCATCATGGAGCGTGGATGCCATGAGCGGAGAAAAAATTCTTATAATTGACGGAGACGAGGCGACCAGGGAATCGCTCGTCGGCACATTCCGACTACTGCATGATGTATACAGTGCAACGGATGGAGCCGAAGGATTACAAATCTTTGGTAAAGTCAATCCCGATCTGGTCATTACTGAGCTGGGACTCGGTGCCCTGAACGGCATGAGGGTCCTAGAGATGATAAGGAAGAGCGGGCTGAACACTTCGGTGATTATAATCGCTGCCCAGGCAGAGATGAAATCGATAATCGAAGCAATGAGGCTCGGTGCCTATGACTACTTCACGAAACCTCTTGACATGGAGCGACTGAAAAAGCGAGTTTCGGAAGCGTTCCATGATGACAACATGCCTGAGCTTTTGGTTCCGAAACCCGTCTATTCTGCCGAGGATACCTACAACGATCGCATAATCGTCGGTAAGTCTCACGCAATTCTTGATGTGCTTAAGAAAGTCGGTCAGGTTTCATCGAGCAGAGTAAATGTCCTGATTCAGGGGGAGAGCGGCACGGGAAAAGAACTCGTGAGCAGGGTGATTCACAATTCCGGAATCACAAAGGGACTTCCGTTCGTGGCGGTCGACTTTTCCACCCTTCCGGAAACGTTGGTCGAAAGTGAATTGTTCGGACACGTGAAAGGGGCGTTCACCGGAGCCGTAAGGGACAGGAAAGGGAGATTTGAGCTTGCCGCCGATGGTACTGTCTTCCTCGATGAGATCTCGGAGATCCCGTTGAACCTGCAGGTGAAGCTGCTGAGAGTCCTGCAGGAAAGGGAATTTGAGCCCGTCGGAGACGGCATGACTGTTCCGATGACTGCAAGGATCATAGTCGCATCAAACAGGGATCTTGAGAGACTCGTGGAACAAGGGAGATTTAGAGAAGATCTTTTCTACCGCATCAGCGTTTTCAGGATCGACTTGCCGCCGCTGCGCGAGAGGAAAGAAGATATCCCGGCACTGGTCACGCATATTCTGGAAAGAATTAACCGTGAGCTTCGCAAGAATGTCCGAAGGGTTCCGTATGAAATCATCAGGATTCTGCAGAATCACGATTGGGCCGGCAATGTCAGAGAGCTGGAGAACGTTTTGATGCAGGCGGTGGTTCTTGCAAAAGGAGATGTGCTTGAAAAGGAGAACTTGATTTTCCGGGAGCTCGTGAGCCGCTATGCAACCACCGACGGCGAAGATCTCAGTCTCGACCTGATGGAAAGAGAACACATTCTCTTTGTCCTGGACAAAACGAATTGGGACAAAACAAGGGCAGCGAGACTGTTGAACATTTCAAGAAGAACCCTTTACAACAAACTCAAAGAATACCGGATAGCTCAGTAGCTGTGTGAGTCGCGCAGAAGCCAAGCCGAAAACCTGCGTGCGAAAGAAGTTGCACAGTGTACACACAAAGTAACACAGGGGAAATAGACATTGTGAAACTCTGTGGCCTGCACACCGGAGTGCCATGTTTCGGCACACAGGTGTGTGTACTTAGTGCCTACGGTATCTCTATGAGACCGCGGGTCGTAGATGTGACTTTATGATACCTTTCGTCGGGACCTCAAAGCCGCGAAGTGAAACGGGATATTTCATTAAGCGTGAAGAATTTTCCCAAAGGCCGCGTGCAAAATGTTTACGCGGTTCAGTTTTCAATTAAAGTTTCTTCCATTTCTTCCGATAATCGCAAGTTTCCTGACGGCATGGCAATTGCCTAAAATAGAGACGAGCGTTTCATAATTAATCAGTCCGATCTATCCGAGCGACCACGATGCCTACGGAAAGGAGCGCAGGCAGGTAAGTAAAAGGAAGTGTCCAAAGGATGCCGAGAGGCTGAGGGGGCGTTGGCTTCAAGCTGAAGAGGTAATAGTTTCTAGGAACAAAGCTGTTATGGCACATCTTCTAGGCAAACGGGAGAATGTCGAAATGAGCACGCTCGTTTGTCTGCTGTCCGAAGCCAATCATCGATCTAAATATCTCCGGGAGAAATCGTGAGCGATATGACGGAACTCGCTGAAGTGTTTCTGTTCGAAGAATTTCAGCAGATGATTCTTGATGTAACGAATGATGGGAGAAATGAATGCGTCGGAAGAAGAGCAAAAAGAAGTTGTGGATACTCTCTTGAACGAGTTGATCAGAGATGAATTGACTTTTGTCGGCCAATATGTATCATACTCCGACTTGTGTGCGAGCTGGGGATATAAATCGCTCCACACAAGAATCGAAAAGCAGATACGGGAAGAAATGGAACACGCACAGGCATTGATCGGGAGGATGGTTAAGCTTGGTGGAAATCTGTCCGTGCAGAGAATGCATCCGATGAAGCGCAATGAGAGTGTGCAAGAGTTGGTCAAGAACCTTCAGGACGGTGAGTCAGCGAGCGTACGAATTTATAATCTCGCCATTTTTCTCATAACCGATGTGGGTGATATGGTAACGGCGGAGCTACTGGTTCGCTTGCTGAAGGAAGAAAAGAAATACGCGGAATGGTTGAAAATCGATCCTTCCCAAACTGACGACATGAGAAATTGAGTGATGGCAGGACAATTGGCAATTGAAGTGCTGCAACGTTCGATTGACCCTGCGGCAGGAGAAGATCGAATGGATGTCGATAGTATGAGGAGACTTCGGTGGTAATGCGTTGCTCAGGTAAAATTTTTCACTTTCTGCATTCATTGAATTGTCCCGAAGGGATGCTTTTGGCAAGAGACCACAATCATAAAACGGGCATCGGCGATTTCATTTTGCTAGCCCTCCGCATTAGCGGAAGGTTTCATAGCGCTCTGAGTAGCTCATTACAATCGATGCGACTAAGAATGCGCAGGTTTTCGTCATTGCCCTGTTCCTCACTATCGACCACCATATCTTTGATCATCCTATTTGGAGTGACAGCGGCTTGCAAATCAATCGCAGATCATAACGGCAGCAAAGTCGACATGTCGGTGGTGGCAGTTGCCAGGGATTCCGCTGTCGCCGTGTCGGGTTCAAATCCCGATCGGGTAAGAATCACCGGCCTGGTAATCGACCATACGATAAGCTCGATTGGGAGGAACTTCGTTTATCTTTTCAACCAGAGCTGGAATCCCCCGAAGGACATCGGGAATTATACGATCGTGATTGACGAAAAACCGTTGCCCACGCTGGGGACTTTGATCATGCTGAAGATAAACGGCAATTATGTTTTCAAAAGATTCATACAGCCGAGGTACGACGCGATCAGAGTCGTCGCGCAGCAGGCAGCGGCACTTGCGCTCTCTTATGTTGAAAATTATAAGCAGATACAAAAGCAGCTTGAGGGAGAAGACATGAAAGGAACGGGCATCTATTGACAAGAACCAGAAACGTGAGGCGATGAGATGAAATACTCCCTATGCTATTTCGCTTTCTTTTTGACGCTATTCTTGATTGGAAGCGACAACCTGTTTGCGCAGCAGTTGATCTACACACCAATAAACCCCAGCTTTGGCGGAAGTTCGTTCAACGGTTCATGGCTGCAAGCGCAAGCTCAGGCGGAGAAAAGGTTCAGTGCACCGAGCGCTCCGACATACAATCCGTACAGTACCACGAACACTCTCCAGGATTTTCAGTCGACGCTGGACAATGCCGTTCTCAGCGAGCTATCGCAAAAGATTGTATCTCAGGTCTTCGGAGAAAATGCGCTGACGCCGGGACATTACCAGTTCGGGAATTATTCGGTCGATATTAATCCGGCGAACGACGGCATCCATATCAATATCCAGGACGTTCTCAACGGGGGCTCGACAAGTGTAATCGTACCATATTACTAATATGAGAAAGATTTTTCTTCATGCGGAAAATAGAAGTTGCAGCATTGGCAATTGTGACGGCCACATTCGTTTTTGCGGGTTGCGCATCGTTCGAGCCTCTTCAGAGATCGATGCCAACCCCGGCACCGACAACCAGAATGGACCTGGAGCTGAAATCGCTCCCTGCACCAAAGGAGCCGATCGTGGCGGCAGTGTATGCATTCAGAGATGAGACCGGGCAGTACAAGACTTCATCGACAGGGACAAGTTTCTCAACGGCGGTCACGCAGGGCGGGACTTCGATTCTAATCAGAGCCTTGCAGCAATCAGGTTGGTTTGTCCCGGTCGAAAGAGAAGGGCTGTCGGATTTGCTGACGGAGAGGAAGATAATCCGATCCACCAGGGACAACTATACAGGTGAAAACGGGAAGAAACTGTCGGAGCTTCCGCCGCTCCTTTATGCCGGAGTGCTTCTTGAGGGAGGAATCATATCTTACGATTCAAACATACTCACCGGCGGTGAAGGCGCAGCCTTTTTCGGCGCGAGCGCATCGGGACTGTACCATGAAGACCAGGTTACCGTCTACCTCAGGGCAGTGTCTACACAAAATGGAAGAGATCTCCTCACAGTCACCGGATCGAAGACGGTGCTGTCGCAGGAGATCGATGTTGGATATTACAGCTACGTCTCTTACACGGATCTCGCACAGGCCGAAGCTGGATTTACGTACAACGAACCGGTCGACATTGCCGTGACGGAAGCTATACAGGAAGCCGTTAAGAATCTGGTTGTCGAAGGAGTCGAGAAAGGACTTTGGGCACTCGAAATTCCCGCCGACACAACAAGCACAGTATTTGAAGATTATAAGAAGGAAATTCACTTGGGTGAGAAGAACGACTATCTGGGACGACCTATCTTCGAAAGCAGAAGGGGACTTTTCGGGGTGGGTATCAGTTCGGGAGCGCAAATCTATAACGGCGACTATGCGAACGGAGAGTTTCGACTGATGGGAGACGGGAGCATCAGGATGAAATTGAATCCATCGTTTTATGCAAGCCTTAGCGGGGGAATAGGAGAACTGTCAGCATTCGGTGCGTTTAAGGATACCTGGGATTATCTGGATGCGAAATGCATTTATAACCTCATGCCCCAGTACGTGGTGACGCCGTACGCGACCCTCGGCGCGGGCATTATATGGAAAAATTGGTCGCAGTCCAGCTCTACGGATTACCCGATTGTCCTGCCGAAGCAGCTCTTCGGCACTGTCAGTTGGGGGCTCGGCATCGAGTATCTGGTGTCGAACAATGTTGGACTCAGCATGGAATTCAACGACCATTACGTACTGAGTGACGAATTGGATGGCATGGTTAGCGGCAAGTACGACGATTGGTTCTACACAGGCGAGGTTGGAATAAATGTGTACTTTGGACCATGAAAGAGGCATAGAGCGTAGCGTGTCCCGAAAGCACGCTTTGCGCTATGCAATGCCGCAAGAAGAGTTTCTTGGAGAGCGGAGAGAAAATTATAGAAAAGAGAAAGGAAGGAGGAATAGGAAGAAGATGATCGCTTGCAGCCCGTACCGCTGCGGGTTCGGACCGCAAGACAGGGCAGGCGAAAGAGGCCCATCATTCTACTTTGATCATAGAATGATCTGCGCGGGAGCTCAGACGCCGCCCAAAACTATAATGACGTTTTCAAACTACGGAACGCAGACTTCAGGTGAAAACGGAGCGACCGCCGGAAATGGCTTGAAGAGCTATGACTTGGCTCTTCGGGCAAGAATCGAACAGTCCGCAGGAGCCCCGATAATTCGGTACTTCGGCGGGCAGATAAAACAAATGTTCAAAACTTGGAAGGGAAAAACAATGAAAAAGATGTTAGGGAGTCTTGCAGTGGTGCTGCTTCTGATGGGAGTGGCCGCCGCACAAGACGCATCGACAGTCTCGCAGTTGGGTACCAACCAGAAGGCCACTGTAACGCAGACAGGCGGAAATCAGATTTCAGGGGTTACCCAAAGCAACGCGTCCAATGTTGCCAGCGTGACGCAGAGTTATAGCGGTTCGCAAGTTCCTCCAATCTCTCAATCAGCCCTCGTCAATCAGAACGGAACGAGCAACAATGCAAGCATATCTCAAACTGACCAGGCTCATACCGCAGGCTCTAACTCGTCTTCCATTCAGCAGACCGGAAGCCAGAACAACAGCCAACAGATTGTGAACGTAGTTGGTGAAGATGGATGGGACAATCAGACCGGGATTCAGAGCGGATCGAAAAATCAACTGTACCAGAATTCATACAGTCCTGCTTCTGCCACCACTCTGTCGGGAACTCAGGAAGGCAGTTCGAACAAGGCCACACAGAACATGGCTTCGACCTTCTCGACAGGTTCCATCGAGCAGGTGGGCAATAGTAACGTTGCCACTCAGGGAATCACCGGCAGGGGCATCAACGACGCTACAGCCGTGCAAACCGGCAGCAATAACCTGTCGTCACAGAGTCTGACGGTTACCAGCGGCAATCTCGACTATCGCAACAATGCAACTGTAACGCAGTCAGGCAACTCAAACCAGGCCTACCAGACGATTAACGGCTACCAAAATATTGCCAGTGCGAGTCAGGGAAACAATAACATCAGCAGGCAGACTCAAAGTGCCAATGTCGGTTTCAACGTATCCAATGTTAGCCAGGGTTCAAACAACGTAGCCTCGGTCAACCAAACCGGCAGCGGCAATGGCAAGAGCGATCCATCCACTGCAAACATAACACAGGTGAGCAACGACAATGCTACGATAGGTCAATCCGGCTTCAGGCAGGAAGCGTCTATCAGACAACAGAGCTATGACGTCTCCACGATTTCTCAGCAAGGTTCCTGGAACGGCGCGACTATCTACCTGGATGGCAACAGCGGCTACTCCACGATCTCGCAGAACGGTAGCCAGAATGATGCCTACATCGAGAACAGACATTCGGGCTCCAATAATGACGGGACGGCAAGCGACCCGATAAGCATCGTACAAAATGGGAACCTGAACTACGGTTGGATCTCTACAGGCGACGCTACGGTTTCGAGTGGTAACAAAGCATCCATTCAACAGTTAGGCAACACCAATAATTCAAACATTTCACAGGAAGGTGGAAATCTTAATATCGCCAGGTCCTACCAGACCTCGGATGGTAACACCGGTTCTATAACTCAGCTGGGTTCATCAAACTTAGCAGTCGTCACCCAGCATTAAAGGTGCTGATTTCGGAACGGGTCTGTACTGAACCGACCGCAAATCAAGAAAATTGAAAAACTTGGAAGGGAAGTAAAATGAAAAAGACAATAGGGACTCTGCTCGCACTTGCACTATTCGCAAGTCTCGCCGCAGCACAAACGTCCTCCACGGTGTCCCAAACCGGGACTAACCAAAAGGCTACGGTAACACAGACGGGGACCCAATATCTCCAGTCGTCTACCGTAACTCAATCAAACTCGTCAAATGTGGCATCAGTTAATCAAAACTCCGAGAACGGTGCTCCTCAGACGGCAACGGTCACTCAAAACGGGGTGGGCAATCTGTCTACGGTATCGCAGACCATGATCGGCAGCAATGTCTACAACACTTCGGGAAACATTGCCTATATCGAGCAGACCGGAAACGGGAACACCAGCAACCAAACCGCGTACTCAACGAACTGGAACGGTGAAAACGAGCACGGAGTCCAACACGGCAACAACAATAGCCTCGTACAGAACATGTACGAAGGATACACGAATAGCGTGGATGCCACGCAGATCGGAGACAATAATACTGCTACCCAGTATACCACTGGCGCGTGGTTGGGCGGCTCCGTAAACCAAACTGGCAACTACAACACGGCTCACCAGACTATCAATAGCAATATCAACAACTATGGTACTATCAACCAGACGGGCGACAATAACTACGCTGTTCAGAACATGAGCGGCGGGGCTTACAACTCGAATAATGTTAACAACGAGAATCACGCCACAATAACGCAAGAGGGCAACCTCAATCACTCGTCTCAGACAATGTCGGGGATTGGTGATCACCAAACGGTGAGCGTGTACGGCAGCAGCAATACCACGACACAGACAGCTTCAAGCGACTACGATCAGGCTGGCACTGAGATTCACGGCAACAACAACAGATCCTCAGAAGCCCAAAGCGGCGGCAGCACCAATACCTCCTACAACTATGTCCAGGGAAACGGGAACACATTGACAGTTACCCAAAACGGCAGCAGCAACGTTTCCGGCACATCCGCTACTGACCTCGGAATAAACCAGGTCGGGAGCAACGACCAGGCTTCGTTGAGCCAGCACGGCAATTCGAATACGAGTACAATATCCCAGACAGCAGGAAACTACAACGTTGCAAATGTATATCAGGGAACACTATCGACACCATCGAATCTGAACACGAGCACCGTGATGCAGACAGGCAGTTCGAACGTGGCGACAGTTATTCAGCATTAATGGCAATTACCTGTGGGGGATGAAGATATCATCCCCCTGGCAGGAAGGAATAGCGATTACAAAACTTGGAAGGGAAAAAGATGAAACAAATCATAGGAAGCCTTGTTGCGGTTCTGTTTATTGTCGGAATTGCCGCAGCACAGGACAGTTCTTCGGTGGCACAGACAGGCAGCAGCCACATGGCGACTATCAGTCAGACCGGAATCAACCAGAAGAGCACGGTCCTGCAAGAAGACGGAAGCTCGAATAAAGTGACGGTGAATCAGTATTCAAAGGGCGGTGGCGTTAATGTTTCAAACGCGACTCAGAACGGTTCAAACAACGTAGCCTCCATCACCCAGAATCAGAACACAACGGACAATCTCGGCTATGCGTATCAGACTGTTGAAATTCAGCAAGTCGGCAGCAATAACCAGATGGTACAGGTCGAAAATGGCGACAATAATAACAGACACGAGAGCGCCCTTCAGCAGGGAACCGGAAACGTCGGAAGCCAGAATATCCAGAGCGGCTATACCGATA
Source organism: Bacteroidota bacterium (assembly GCA_021818875.1). GTDB lineage: Bacteria > Bacteroidota > Ignavibacteria > Kryptoniales > JAKASW01 > JAKASW01. The sequence continues at coordinate 8,395 of JAKASW010000024.1, read as the reverse complement.
ATTTGAGCGCGCAACAGATCGGAAGCGGAAACCATTTTTCCCAATCCATCAGCAACGGTGTGTTTGGAGGAAACGGCGTCTATCCGACGAACGAGGTTGGAGTCTATCAATACGGTACCGGCAACTACGCAACGCAGTCGTTCCAAGGTGGAGGCAATTGGAATGGTCCTCAGGGTACAGCATCGCAGGTCGGCAATTCAAACCAATCTTACCAGACCGTCAATGGAGATAATGACTATGCGGGAGTGACCCAGAATGGGAGTAGTAACCTCGCTTATCAGACTGTAACAGGCGGTACTGACAACACGTCGCCAGCGAATTCGGCTACGACGAGCCAGACCGGGAGCAACAACTATAGTTCGCAGACTGTCACCGCCGCGTCTCAGAGCGTTGCCAAGATTTCTCAAACCGGTAACAGCAACAGATCAACTCAAAACCTAAACGGCAGTTCTGACGCCGCCGAAACGTACATAACAGGGAACAGCAACACATCATCTGAAATCCAAGAAGGCGGCAACAGCAACTCGTCCTTCAACTATGTTAATGGCTACAACAACTCATTGAGTGTGACCCAGAGCGGCGAGGGAAATGTCTCCGGTACCTCTTTGTCAAACTGGGGAATAAATCAGAGCGGTAATAGCAACACTGCCACCCTTAGTCAGGTCGGCAGTTCACTGGTGAGCAGTATCTCCCAGATCGGCAACCTGAACGTTGCTAACGTATCTCAGCATTAAGACCAAAATATCGGAGGGGTGACCTAAACTCATCCCTCCGATGCTCAATTCTCGATGCGCTAGTAATCATGATGTGTGAAACAGTCTTTTTCTGAGGAGTGTACCATGAAAGCATTGAACGGGAAAGCTGCCGTTTTTCTGCTTGCGATTGCAAGCTGTGTGCAGGCGCAGGATCTCTATCCGGTACTGGGCCTAACCGATCAGTGGCTCGACTTCAATCCAGTTGCCCTGAGACAGGTTGAATCGGCTTATCAAAACGCCGATGCTGGACCGATAAGCAATATGGGTCTGGTAATGAGCGTCGGAAGTTCCAACTCCGCTTCGATAACTCAGGTGAACACCGGTACGTTGCAGAACACAGCAGGCTTGCTACAGCTGGGGAGTTCGAACCAGGCCGCGATAAACCAAACAGGCTCCGGTAACATTAGTGGTATCGTCCAGGTCGGAACCAAAAATAATGCGACCACAACAATCAAAGGTAACAACAACGTTTCCGGCATACTTCAGTATGGGAGTTATAATTCTGCAGCGCAGAACATTACATTGAGTTCACCCGCGTATTTTGAGTTTGAGACGGGCAATGCTGCAGTCCAATTGCCGCCGCTTGGTTCCCAATCCTATTTTATAGTCCAGATGGGAAGCGGCAATACGATCAGCGAGACTCAAGGAGCACCGCTTTCCAAACCATATGGCGTTACCCAAATTGGGAACAATCTGCATCTGATTATTCAGGATTGGACGTTCCCGGCTCTTTCGAAATGAACAACAACGAAAGTGTTTAAAGGCTTTTCTCGATGCGTCCGATTATTCTTTTCATGGCAACATTAACGGAGTTGAACTTAAATCCGGGGGGCGTCCACTTTCTAATGAACAATACTCTTGCTGGATCACGTGAGTTCCGCTGCTGGATTTCTTCGCAATTCGAACAAGACATGATGGTCGTATCTGCAAACTTCAGAAACGAGAGTGGAAGGGACGTGGTCGTTTCGTACCTGATGATTTCACACCGGTCGGCAACGTCCGGAAATTCCGCCACGAGTCAGGATGGTAGAGTCGAAGTCAAAGGCAGAGCCGAAGTGGTTCTGTCTACTTTGGATATAAACGTTACCCCGCACGAATCTTACTTTTTCGAGTTGTCGACTTTCTTGAACGGCCGTCTGGTGTGCCAGGATAGTCTGGAATACAATGGGAAATAGTTTTTAACAGATGGTTATCGGAAATGCAATACAGCCGCAATATGAGAGCCGTTTTGCTCGCCAAGGACGACTATGCAGGGATGTCGAGCGAAAATGGCACTAGCCATCCTGAGTGAATGTAGCGAATCGAAGGATGTAGCAGCCGTCTGCTTTCAACGGATGGCTTGATAATGCTTTAAACGGCCATTTCGAGAGGCAACACGTGAGTATAAAATATCAAGGATCGATTATGAATATGAAGTACCTGGTTATGCTTTTGCTTCCTTTGGCGATTATATCCTGCACTGAGAACACGGTTACACCTACACTTTACGGCTCCATCTCGGGAACGGTTCTGGCGCCGGACGGGAAAACTCCGGTGCCGGGCGCAAGCGTAACGACGAACCCTCCCACAAGCGCGATAGCAACTGCTTCGAACGGCACATTCTCAATTGACAAGGTTCCCGTCGGCAATTATACGGTGACTGCGTCAAAATCCGGATACACCCAGACGTCCGTGTCCGTTGCAGTAACCAGCGGTGAGACGGTACAGGCCGTCATATTTTTGAGCAGCAGCGCGAGTAGCGCTCCGGGCGCACCCACGACGCCCTCCCCGACTAATCAGGCTACGGATCAACCTCTTTCGCTCAATCTATCATGGCACAACCCGGCACAGGCGTCAGCGGCTGCCGATACGACGTGGTTCGACGTTTATCTGTACCAGTCAGGATCAACGCTACCCGATTTGATCGCCTCGAACATTACCGACACTTCTACAACGGTCTCGAATCTGAAATATAACACAACATACTTCTGGCAGGTAGTCGCCAGAGGAACGGACACGGTTTCTACCAACGGGAACGTCTGGAGTTTTACTACCATATCGGTGCCGGATAATCCATACGTTTTTGCGAGGATTGTGAATGGGAATTACCAGATTTTTTCCTCCGACAGCGGAACGACGAACCTTGTTCAGCTGACGAACGACAACTATCGTGACTGGTGGCCGAGGTTCAACCCGCTGCATAATCTCATCGCTTTTACATCAGATGCGAACGTTGATCCTCAAATCTATACGATGGGATTAGATGGAAGCAATGTTTTCCAGGTGACGACAGTGAGTGTGTCCGGCTATGGCAATGACGGCACCGGGTTCTGCTGGTCGCCCGACGGCGCGCACCTCCTTTACGGTCACAACAATATGTTGTACAGGATCGACGCCGACGGGAGCAACCTTACTCAAATCGCGACAGCCCCGACCGGTATGGATTTCACCGAATGTTCTTATTCTCCGCAGGGAAATAGGATAGTAGCGCTTGCAGTCGGCCCCAATGTGTATGATTCAGAGATCTATCTAATGAACTCCGACGGCAGCGACACGACGGTGCTTGTTCCGAATTCACCGGGGGCCACGGGAAGTCCGTCGTTCTCCATCGACGGCACAGAAGTTTTGTACACCCACGACGTTTCAGGGTACCAGGATAGTCAAGGTAGGATGCTCGACTCTCACATCTTTGAAATCAACATCTCCACGAAGCAAGTTGTCGATCTTTCGGCAAACGGCCAATACGCTGCGGACAATAAGCCCGACGGGACAAACGACTTGTATCCTCGTTTCTCGCCTGACGGAGCGTACATCATTTTCGAGAATGCACCGAACACGCTCGGCTCCCAGGGAAGCATCTGGGTGATGAGCAGCAACGCAAACGGTACTAACGACAACAACCGCCATCTGCTGATTCCTGACGGCATAATGCCGGACTGGAAATAGACAAATGCTGGCGGCAAAGTGCGGCTGAAAACGGTAGCCTCGAGGACAGGGAGCCGCAGAGTATTTTGAACCTCCGCATAGTCAACTGTCTTCCTTTGCGTCTTTATGTCTTGGCGGTAGAATAGGAACTGACAACCGGAGCTCCGGTCAGGCGGTTGTGCCGTTGAATTGCCGAAGGGGGAATCACAACATACGTGACCATATTCCGGTAATTTGTGTATCTTATGGTTAAAGATTCCCGAATGAAACCAGATAAGAACAAAAAGTTTGTCCTCGCAAAGAAGGTTGCGCATAAGATTTCGTTTGTCGGCAACCTCGATGAATGGTCTCGCGCGGAGAGGATCACCTTCGACGACGGCGGCGTACCACCACACGGAAGGCGTGCTACGGTGTACACGCTGTGGGATGAGGAGTATCTGTATATAGCTTTCGATGTCGAGAGAAGGAATCCGAAAGCAAGAATATTGGAACATGATGGCGAAGGATTATGGCTTGACGATGGTGTGGAATTCCTGATAGACCCGTTGAACGACGGCGGAGAATTCTCTATGACCGATGATGTGGCCTATCATATCAATATTCTGAATGCCGTGTACGATGAACGAGGATCGGGCACCAGGAGGCCTGATGCCTCATGGACCGGCGCGGCGATCCATGAAGTAAGGATGAAAGCGGCGCAGGGCGAAGATGCAACAGGATATATCTGTGAGATAGGTGTGCCTTGGATGGAACTCGGAATTTCACCTACCGAAGACCACACAGTTATTGGAATCGATTTTTGTGTAAACGGTACCGAGGATGAAACGGGCAACTACCATCATTTTGACTGGGCAGGTCTCAGGCTGTTCCATCATCCTGATGGCTTCGGCAAGCTGAAGCTGGTCGGAAGCGCCTGATCCCAGGCGGGTTCGGCCGGCTTTTTGTTTCCAAGGCAATGAGGGAATCATGAGCCAGGCAAGCGTCGTAATGCCTATGACTTACGATGTGATTGTGCGGTTGAAGGCTCTCGTTGAACGGGGATCCAAGCCGCGCCCGGGATTTACCTTGTAGTGCCGGTTTTGACAGGTTCTCCTGTATCTAATATTCCCATACCCTGGTGGAAAGGTCGAACTCCATCACCAGAAAATTGGTTTTGTCGAAGTAAGGTGTTAGTATGAACAACGACGATTAGGCGGGGTCACGTGACCTAGGCTGCCTTGAGTGATCATGAATGACAATCACCTTGCGAAGGTATTACCTCCGCAAGGAGTTTAAACCCCGGAGGTGACATGAGGAGAAATTTCCTTGCTATGAAAAGTCTGATAGTGGCTGGTGCGTTTGTTTTTATCACTGTGCCATCATTGTGTGCGAAAGGTAACACTGGCCGCGAATCGAAAACTGACCCTGCGTACAGAATGGAAAATCTTGTCAGATATGTCAGTCCTTTCTCCGGCACGGCAAGGGACGGTGATTGCTATCCCGGCGCGACGCTGCCGTTTGGGATGGTCCAATGGAGTCCCGACACCGGTCCGCAAAGACGGATAGGAGGTTATAACTATGCCGACTCTAAGTTATATGGCTTCAGCGTCAACCATTTGAGTGGAGCTGGATGTTTTTGGGGACAGGATTTCGCCTTTTCGCCTCTACTGAGTGCCAGTTCAATAAATCCCCCGATAACATGGCACTCATTTCGGGCGTCGTTCTCACACTCAAATGAGACAGCCCATCCTGGTTATTATTCGCTGAAATTAGACAACGGGATCAAAGTGGAGCTTACGGCGACAATGAGAACCGGATTTGGCAGGTTTGTTTATCCGGCAGCAAGCACTCCAACAATGGTAATCAACGCGGCGAGCGACATTATTTTTGCCTCTCCGGCCAACTGGGAAATCACTTCACAGACTGCCGTCCGGATCGATCCGTCGGCCCGGTCCATAAGTGGGGTCTGCATGTCGGGACATTTCTGCCGGACCAGATATGACGCTCAGCAGATCTATTTTTATGCCGTCTTTGACCGCCCGTTCGCAAGCTATGGTACATGGGGTGACTCGAAGCTTTTGAAGAACAAAACCAATGGCGAAGGAAGAACGGCAGGTGCCTATGTGACATTTGATCCTTCAAAAGGTCATACGATTCTTGCGAAGATCGGAATTTCATACGTCAGCATGGATAATGCGAAAGCTAACCTGGAAGCCGAGGACCCGGTTTCAAGATTCTCATCAAGAGATTTCGATATGACAGCTCAAAGCGCAAGCAGGTTATGGAATTCATGGTTGAATAAGATCCAGGTCTCGGGCAGTACAAAAAGCAATATGAAAACCTTCTATACCATGATGTATCACACGCTGCTCGGACCGACGATATGCTCTGATGTTAACGGAGAATATCCGGGTGCAGACGGCAAAGTGCATCATCTGGCAAAGGGGCATCTGATGTATTCAAACTTTTCGGGGTGGGATATTTACCGAAGTGAAGCCCAGCTCCTCGCGATGATAGCACCGAAAGATGCGAGCGACATGGGGCAATCGCTTCTGCTCGATTACCGGCAAGGTGGTACGTTCCCACGCTGGCCGGTACCTAACATGGACAGCGGCGTCATGATGGGGGACCCGGCAGCGCCAATCATTGCTGATTTTTACGCTTTCGGTGCGAGGGACTTTGACGTCAATGCTGCGTTTGAGGGGTTGATGCGAGCGGCAACGGACACCAGTGTGTATGCTCCGCTTGCCCATACGTACGAGCGGGATGCGCTGGGCGATTATCTGAAGCTCGGGTACGTACCGGAGCACCAAAAAGGTGGTTACGGAAACGTATCTATGACACTCGAATATGGCGCGGCAGATTTTGCATTATCGAGGATGGCTGAAAGCTTGGGCCGCAAATCGGACGCTGGTCTCCTTTTGAAACATGCCCAGAACTGGATGAATCTCTACAATCCTGCGACCGGTTATATGCAGATGAAGCGTGTTGACGGCACATGGGCACCTGGTTTTGCTGATAACCTGCAATCGTATGACCATGATCAAGCCTATGTCGAAGGGACCGGAGCTCAATACGTTTGGGCGGTGCAATGGAATCTGAAAGATCTTGCAGAAAAGATGGGCGGAGAGAAAACGGCCGCTGACCGTCTGGACAAATTCTTCACCGAACTGAATGCCGGCACAGACTCAAAGTATTGCTATATCGGCAACGAACCGTGTCTCGAAACGCCGTGGGAGTTCGACTTCTTCGGCGAGCCGTACAGAACGCAGGAAATTGTGCGCAAGGCAATTACAGCTCTCTGGTCATACAAACCGCACGGCTTTCCGGGCAATGACGACCTGGGTGAAATGTCATCGTGGTACATATTCAGTGCGCTGGGCATGTATCCTGAGGAGCCGGGTTCCGCGATGTTTGTCCTGGGGAGTCCTTTGTTTTCGAAGGCGGTTTTTCATCTGCCTCACGGCAGCTTGACTGTAGTCGGCCATGGCGCGAAGGATGGTGCGCCTTATGTTCATGCACTTACAGTCAATGGAAAGAGATGGGACAAGCCGTGGCTTGAGTACTCGGAAATTGAGCATGGCGGGACGATCGTTTATACGTTGAGCTCCTCACCAGATAAAAGCTGGGGAAGTGCAGCAGATGACGCACCGCCATCTTACAGGTGAAGACCAATCTATGTGGAGTGCAGACCGGAGTTGAAATTCGAAATCGGGACACGATATAGATTGGTGTGAGCGACAACCTCTATTCTGGAGCGGGTCATTACGATCTGCTGCGAATGGATGATATATATCTCTCAGTATAGCCCCTTGAAGTAATTACAAAAGTAACTCTCCGGCCTCATTCTCCGGATATCCTCCTCATCACTTCTAAACGATTCGGCTTCTTCAGGTTTTAACAATTCAGAATATTGGCGGAATCAGATCTCCAATAGTTCTGGCGGATAAACGAGTCCATCAGTACCGTCTGCTCTCTTCAGGAGAAACGCATTGGAAGATTTCGAGAGATGAATCGGTACGATGTGGCGGGCGCCGCTTTCCTGGAACACTCGCATTGCATCGCTGAATGTGGAGTGGCGCCATAGCTTAGCAAGGTCCTTTTCGTCGTCCGCATACGTCATTTCGTGGAACAGCCAGTCCGCTTCTTTCGCACCTTCAACGATGTCTTTAGAGTAAGCGGTATCGCCGCTATAGAATACCGTCTCGTTGTTGTACTCAACCCGGTACGCGCAGCAGGGTACTGTATGGTCCGCATTAAAAACGCGAACGAAGTCAGTACTCTTGCCCTCTATGTATATTGTATTTGGCTTTACCTGACCATCGACCCACGATTGAGGAGTCTGAACCAGGTTCATAAGTCGTTCGGTCTTCTTCTTTATTCCTCTCGGCCCCACGATTGTGAGCCGGTCGGTCGCGCGGTTCATCGATCTGTACCACAATAATTCTGCTATTCCGATATAGTGGTCGAGATGCAAGTGAGATGTAAGAACGATTTTGATCTCGTTCGGATTCAACCCTGATTCAAGCAGTGACTCGAGTGAATGCGGGCCAAACTCAAACACGATCTTGTTGTCCAGGACGAAAGAGACATTCCTTTCACCCGGCACGAGCTGTGAGCTCCATTTTCCCAGAATTCTAATGTGCATTGTACTATCACTCAGTTAATTCTTCGAGTGTCTTTCCTTTGGTTTCGGTTCCCAGAAATACAGTCGATAGAAGGCCTACGACCGAGAAGAACAGGAAGAGCATCAAGCC
>JAKASW010000322.1 GCA_021818875.1 Bacteroidota bacterium | reverse complement strand
CCATAGTGTTGAAACTGAACTGGTGGGACAAACTCGAGGCGACTTTCGGAGAGGGCAAAGAGAAAGCGGCTGAGATCGAGGCTACAGGGATAAAACTTGCAGGAGAGGCAAAATGAACAGATCTCAGTTCAACCAGAAGCTGCGTGGTGTGGTGACCTCGCATCAGCGGCTGGTTAGAAGGAAAAATGAGATTGTGCACGAATCGAACGGCGTGTTCAACCGGTACAAATACCCGGTACTAACCGCTGCTCATACGCCGGTTTATTGGAGATACGACCTCGATTATACGTCGAATCCCAACTTGATGGAGCGGCTTGGGCTTAACTCCGTGTTCAACGTCGGCGCAGTGGAACACGGCGGAAAGGTTCTCCTTATTACTCGTACCGAGGGGGTTGACCGGAAATCCTTCTTTGCGATTGCTGAGTCTGAGAACGGCATCGACAACTTCAGATTCTGGGATTATCCAATCACGATGCCTGAGGTGGCAGGTAATCCCGATACGAATGTTTACGACATGAGAGTAACGAAGCACGAAGATGGATGGTACTACGGAGTATTCTGTACGGAAAGAAAAGATCCGGAAGCACCAAGAGGCGATCTATCATCGGCAGTTGCCCAAGCCGGAATTGCAAGAACAAGAGACTTTGTAAAGTGGGAACGACTGCCCGATCTCAAGACAAAATCTCCGCAACAAAGAAATGTCGTACTTCATCCTGAATTCGTTGAAGGCAAGTACGCGTTCTACACTCGACCTCAAGATGGATTTATCAGCACCGGCTCTGGCGGCGGAATTGGCTGGGGACTTTCAGAAAAAATCGATGGCGTCGTCATCGAAGAAGAGACCATCATAGACGATCGGCAGTACCACACAATCAAAGAAACGAAGAATGGGTTGGGTCCCGCCCCGATAAAGACTGATAAAGGATGGCTTCAGCTTGCGCATGGCGTGCGAAACACTGCCGCCGGTTTGAGATATGTGTTGTACTTGTTTCTTACCGATCTCCATGAGCCATGGAAAGAGATCGCTGTTCCCGGCGGCTACTTCCTCGCTCCCGAAGGTGATGAGAGAATCGGAGACGTATCGAACGTAGTGTTTAGCAGCGGATGGGTCGCAAGGAAGAACGGAGACATGTTCATCTATTACGGTTCTTCTGATACGCGGACTCATGTTGCAGTCTCGAGTGTTAGCAAGCTGCTTGACTATGTCTTGAACACTCCACCGGACCCAGGAAGAAGCGCCGGGGCAGTCAGGATGAGAAGTGAAATGATAGAAAGGAACTTGAAGATAATGAAGTCAATTAAACTGAGGCGATGAACTTGCACCTCACCCATTCCCTCTCGATTCTCTTGCCTGTAACATGGTGCGAGAGACCAGAAATTGAGATTGGCAGGAGAGGAGTGAGTCGGGTTGCTGATATCTCTTAACTAATTCGATTTAACAGGGACAAATTCATGAAATACGGTTACTTTGACGATAGTGCAAGAGAATATGTAATTACAAATCCTCGCACGCCTTATCCTTGGATAAACTACCTGGGGAGCCAGAATTTTTTCTCCCTCATCTCAAACCCAGCGGGAGGCTACAGCTTCTACAAAGATGCAAGGCTGCGGCGAATCACTCGCTACAGATATAACAACGTTCCTATAGACTCCGGTGGCAAGTATCTATATATTCGGGAAGGTGATGTCATCTGGTCGCCGGGATGGAAACCTGTAAGAACCGAACTGGATTCATACGAGTGCCATCATGGGCTCGGCTACACTCGAATTAAGGGAGTGAAGAACGACCTGGAAGCAGAAGTCCTTTACTTTGTCCCGGTGAACTTCAACGGCGAAGTCCAGAAGCTGAAATTGAAGAACCATGGTACAGCCGCAAAATCGTTCAAGGTGTTCTCTTTCGTCGAGTGGAACTTGTGGAACGCCTTTGATGATATGACAAATTTCCAGAGGAATTTCTCGACGGGAGAAGTGGAAATCGACGGTTCGGTCATCTACCACAAAACCGAGTACAAAGAGCGCAGGAACCATTATGCCTTTTATGCGGTCAACTCCCCCATCTCAGGTTTTGATACCGACCGCGACGCATTCATTGGACTCTACAACGGTTTTGAGAACCCGGATGTCGTGTCGGGAGGGAAGTCGCGCAATTCCGTAGCACATGGTTGGTCTCCAATCGCTTCGCATTGTCTTGAGGTCCATCTGAATCCCGGTGAGGAGAAGGAGCTTGTTTTCCTTCTGGGTTATATAGAGAATTCCGAGGAAGAGAAGTTCGAAATGAAAGGAGTCATTAACAAGACCAAAGCGCTCTCGATGATCGACTCAGTTTCTACTCCCGACAAAGTCCGTGCGATGTTCGACGGGCTTCGTGGATACTGGGACAACCTTCTCTCCGTTTTCCAGGTGAAAAGCAGCGATGAGAAAATGGATCGCGTCGTGAATATCTGGAACCAGTACCAGTGCATGGTCACTTTTTGCATGTCGAGAAGCGCATCGTACTTCGAGTCCGGCATCGGACGTGGAATGGGCTTTCGCGATTCTAACCAGGATCTGATCGGATTCGTCCACCAAATACCGGCCAAGGCCAGAGAACGCATACTGGATATCGCGGCGACACAGTTCGAAGATGGTGGCGCGTACCACCAATACCAGCCTCTAACGAAGCGCGGCAACAATGAAGTGGGCGGCAATTTCAACGACGACCCGCTATGGCTAATCCTCTCGACATCTGCATACATCAAAGAAACCGGTGACTGGAACATCCTCGACGATATGGTACCGTTCGACAACGATACCATGAAGGCAGCTCCTCTGCTTGATCATCTGAGGAGATCATTTAATCATGTCGTCAACAATCTTGGTCCTCACAAACTGCCGCTGATTGGCCGTGCCGACTGGAATGACTGCCTCAACCTGAACTGCTTTTCCTATAATCCCGATGAACCATTTCAGACCACCGAGAACCGAACCGGTGGGCAGGCGGAATCGATCTTTATCGGAGGTATGTTCATTCTTTACGGCGCTGAGTACGAGAAAATTCTGCTCAAGCTCGGCAAGACATCCGAAGCCCTTGAAGCGAGAAAACATATCGACGCGGTGGAGTCGGCTCTTGATGACAGTGGCTGGGATGGCGAATGGTTCCTCCGGGCTTACGATTATTTCGGAAGGAAAGTGGGGACCAATGAGACCGAGGAGGGGAAAATCTTCATTGAGCCGCAGGGGATGTGCATTATGGCTGGAATCGGAGTTGAGGACGGACGCGCCAGGCGGGCGTTGGAGTCGGTCAAAGAGCGTCTTGCCTGCGATTATGGCATCGTGCTGAACAATCCCGCGTTCACAAAGTACTATATCGAATACGGTGAAATATCGACTTATCCGGCGGGCTACAAAGAGAACGCGGGAGTCTTCTGTCATAACAACCCGTGGATCATGATTGCGGAGACGATGTTGGGCAACGGTGAGATGGCATTCGACTACTGGCGACGGATCGCTCCTCCCTATCTCGAAGAGATAAGCGATCTTCATAAGACGGAGCCATACGTGTACGCTCAGATGATCGCGGGGAAGGATGCGTTCAAACCCGGTGAAGCGAAGAACTCCTGGCTTAGTGGTACAGCCTCATGGACCTTTTACGCCATCACACAGTACATCCTGGGCATTAGACCTGACTATGATGGACTGGTTGTCGATCCGTGCATTCCAAAATCATGGGATGGATTTGTCGTGCGCAGAAAATTCCGCGGAGCCAATTACGCGATCACAGTCAGGAATCCGGATCACGTTTCAAGAGGTGTGAAGAAGGTGGCAGTCGATGGGAAAGAGATTCCAGGAGATATCCTGCCGATGCTCACGCCCGACGGTGAACACGATGTTCAAGTTGTAATGGGCTGACGCGTGTTAGAAGAATGCCAAGCACACGTTTTATTTTTGAAAGAGCCGAAGGGCTGACAGTATTATAAATGTGCCTTATTACTCCAAGACTAAAGGTGTACCAATGACGAAAACCGGTGTTTTTCTTATGCTCGCTCTTTGTGTCTCGCTAAAGGCACATGCCTTTCAAAAAGCCTACCGAGTGATAAAAGATGGAATTGTCGTAACCGTCCAAAAGCCGGTTAAGAACGCTCCAAAGATGGTGCGCATAATTCCGATGACAGACAGGATCATCAGGGTCAGCGCCGTCAACGCACGGCAGTTTCCGAAGGACGAGAGCCTGATGATTGAAAAGCAGGAGTCCCCGCGAGTCAAGTGGACTGCGACGGAATACAAAGGCGAAGTTGTATTGAAGACCTCGCAGATCCAGACCGTTGTCTCGGAGGAGACCGGCGCAATTGAGTTTCGCCATCCTGACGGCAGTCCGATTTTATCCGAGCTGAAAGACGGCGGCAAGACCATCGAGCCGGTAACCCTCGAAGGAAAGCACCTT
>JAKASW010000321.1 GCA_021818875.1 Bacteroidota bacterium | reverse complement strand
TCTCGGGAATGTGGGTTTACGTCTATCTCGTCATACTCATTGCCTTTTTCGCTATCGTAGGCTTTGGGCTCTACATCTATCGCGTAAGGGAAATTCCAAAACTCAGGATAAACTACACGCTGACCTCGCGCGAGTTTGCGCTCTTTCTTGCCGCCGCTTCCCTGGCTATCGTTGCGGGCTTCACATTAATCGGAACTAGTGCGCCATTGATTACGAACTTTGTGAATGGGAAAGCCAGTGCGATCGATCCAAGCTACTACATCAAAACCAATCTTCCCCTGGCAATCTTCATGGCGGCCATGATAGGCCTTGGCCAGCTCTTCTGGTGGAAAAAGACGAACCAGCAGTCGCTGTTAAGAACGATGCAGATGCCATTCACGCTTTCTGTAATCCTCACGGTGATCGCAATCTTCGCGGGGATGCACAGCATTGCCATGATACTATTCTTTATCTCAAGTGCCTTTGCTCTCTTCGTAAACCTGCAGATTGCATATAGAATTGCCAAGGGCAATCCGAAATTCATGGGAGCATCCGTGGCACACGTCGGTATTGCCTTACTGTTTATCGGCATCATCGCATCAACTCACTATGACAAAGAAGTCACCCTGGCATTGCCGCAGGGACAGACGACAAGCGCTTTCGGGTACAAGTTGACTTACGTCGGCACGTCGATGGTTCACAACAACACTGCATACAACGTTATCGTGCAGAGCGGCAAAAGCAAGTTCGACGCGCCGTTGGTAATGTACGCGAGCGCCTACAACGGTGGCGCCATAATGAGACGCCCCTACATATTCAGTCTAGTGAACTACGAAGCATTCACTCACCCGGCTTTGATGGCATTCATCGGCAAAAACATGTTGACCCGTGACCTCTATCTGTCTCCTCAGGGAATGGAATCGGTTTCGTCGGGAAATGGATTCCATGCCAATGAGTACGGGCTGGAGATTCCACTCCGATTGAACCAGCCTACGAAACTCGGAAGCTTCACTTTTACCTTCAAAGGGTTCTCCGTCCCGGATAACCAGAGAGAAGCGATGATGGACGGGCAAGCCTTCCGCTTGGGTTCGATTGTTGAGTTGACTTCCACTTCCGGCAAGAAGGAGACTATTACACCGACGAACTATATTGAACCCAATGGGGAAAACAAACTGAGCACAGTCCAATTGAAATCAGGTGATCAGTTCACGGTGACAAATGTAAAGGTCGATAACAAGACCAAAGAAGCCGAAATCACACTGGCATACCTGCCGGCGAAAGATTCCCCGGATCATCCCCTTCTCGCAAAAGCAAACGATCCACAAAACGGCGGGCAAGAACTTGTGATTGAGGCGACTATAAAGCCCTTTATCAACCTTGTCTGGGGAGGAGTTGTTGTAATGGTGATCGGTTTCATCATCACCTGGAGGAGAAGACGGGCCGATCTTGCAAAGGAAGTCAGTGCATGATAAGGAAGCGATCGTAGAGTAAGTCGAGCTTGAACCTGCCGGCGGCCGGGTAGGCAGGCTCGACCTGCACGTCACTCGCCGTCGTTGTTAGCTTTCGGAGATGAATCTATAGCCGACCGCTTCGATTTTCTCCTTTATCTTTGCCAGATCCGGATCTACTTTGTACTGAATCTCCACTTTTCCTTTCGCCTGGTCAGCTTTTGCAGACCTCACTTCGGGAATTTCAAGAACAGCCTTTTCCACGGTCATCTCACAATGATGACAAGTCATGCCCTCGACATCGAGCGATTTCTTTTTCAATCCAAGGTTAAGCATTTCTTACCTTTCAAAACTATTTTGAAGTATTAAGCTTCGCTCTTTTCAAGCGAAGGGAGTTGCTGACAACGCTAACCGAACTCAATGCCATTGCGACAGAAGCTATCATCGGATTGAGCTGCCAGCCCGTCAGTGGGTACAGAGCGCCGGCTGCTAGAGGTATCAAAATCACGTTATAGAAGAACGCCCAAAAGAGGTTTTGTTTTATGACCCTGAGGGTTCCTTTCGACAAAGCTATAGACTCAGGAACGAGTTTTAGCTCGTTCCTGACCAGAGTTATGTCTGCAGCTTCCATCGCGATATCAGTTCCGGTTGCCATCGCAATCCCAAGATCTGCCTGACTCAGCGCCGGCGCATCGTTTATGCCATCACCCACGAAACCGACAACTTCTCCCGATTGTTGGAGGCCCTTAATCGCACTATATTTTCCATCAGGGGGAATATTTGCCAGGACATTATCTATCCGTAACTGACGTGCAACTCTCCTAGCGGATGGTTCGCTGTCGCCTGTCAACAAGTACAATTTGATATTCTGTTTCCTGACAAGGTCTACGGCCTCAGCGGCGTCTTCCCTGAGGTAATCGCTCACAAGGATCGCACCGAGAGTTTTGGAGTCGACAGACACAAACAATATTGTAGCCGCAGTTTCCATTGCCCTTTTCGAGACCATTTCTTCGAATGATCCACGTGATTCATTGTGGTTAGAGTCGCTAACGAACCAGGGCTTTCCGACGCGAACTGTCCTTGCGGCACCCGCATCTTCGACGACGACTTCCACTCCATTCCCGATCGAGTTCCTGAAATTTCTTGTCCTGGTCGGTATGGTCAGACCTCTGGTCACTGCCTCGTCCACGACTGCTCTGCCAATAGGATGTTCTGAGTGAAATTCCGCTGCTGCTGCATCAGCAATCAGCTCATCCTCACCGACTCCATCGAAAGGTATCGTGTCAACAACTCGCATTTCACCCGCGGTTACCGTGCCGGTTTTGTCAAAGACAATGCTGGTGATTCTCCGCGCTTCCTCAAGCGCCTCGCTGTTCTTTATCAAGATTCCCATCTCTGCTCCGCGACCCGTTCCTACCATTATCGCCGTCGGAGTAGCCAGACCGAGGGCACAAGGACAAGCTACGATCAGAACTGCCACGAACGCCATAAGGGAATGAGTCAGGACCGGTGCTGGACCGAGTAGCGCCCATAGGGCTGCAGAGATCAGAGCCGACACAATAACAGCGGGAACAAAGACAGACGCCACACTGTCGGCGATGCGCTGCACAGGAGGTTTAGATGTCTGCGCCTCTTCAACAAGACTCGCAACCCGGCTTACAAAACTATCTTTCCCGATTTTTTCCGCCTGAACGATAATCGACCCGTCCAGACACAGTGTCCCACCGAGGACGCTGGAGCCTGCGGTTCGTTCTACCGGCATGCTTTCGCCTGTCAACATCGATTCATCTACCGTTGAGAATCCTTCGGTAATTTTCCCATCCACAGGAATCCTTTCGCCAGGTCTAACTCTTGCTAGACTGCCGACTTGAATTGTCCGCAACGGTACGTCGAACTCCTTGCCATCCAGTACAAGATGCGCGCTCACCGGCTGAAGTAATAGAAGCTTTCTCACTGCTTCAGAGGACTTCCATTTTGCCCGTGCTTCGAGGATTTTGCCGAGAAGAATCAAAGTGATGATAACTGCACTCGTGTCGAAGTAGACATCGGTCGGCGTCCCAGACGAGCTAAACAAACCCGGTAATAGAGTCACTGCTGAACTGTAGATAAAAGCAGCGGATGTTCCGACGGCAACTAGGGTGTTCATATCGGCGGTGAAGTGTTTCAGCGCCTTCCAGAAACCTACGAAGAATCTGTCTCCGACATAGAGCATTATAGGCAGCGTGAGCAACAACAGCGCGATGTGCCTGACTCCGATCGGGATGCCCGCGACAAAAGGAAACAACTCAGGCATACTTCCTACAATGACAACAGCCGTTAGAGATACTCCCACCAACCACTTGCGCCACAGCAGTTCGTATTCTCTAATCCTGGATTCAGCGCTCATCTTCAGGACATCCATCTCATCTCCTGAATCGAGAATCTTGTATCCTGCATCAGAGACTGCATTTTTTATCTGATCAAGATTGAGCTTCGACGCATCTACCTCGACAGTGGCAGATTCAGTGGCAAGGTTTACCACCGCCTGATCAACTCCATCAACGCCCTTCAACGCTTTTTCTACCCTCAAGACGCAGCTTGCGCAAGTCATTCCCTGCACGGGCAAGGTGAGTTTTACCCTGCTTCTTCTAGTTTCCTCGTTTCCAGCAGCTTCTTCACTTTCCATCGTTTGATCCCAGACTCTTCGTTAGCTCGATCCTCACATCTCCAAGCCTTGCTTCTTCGCTGTCATTAGTCGCCACAATTACAATTCTATCTTTTCGATAATCTTCGACGAGAGAGAATACCATTTCCGTTCCCGCGACATCAAGGTTCGCAGTAGGTTCATCAAGCACCAGGACGTCCGGATTGTGAATGATTGCGGCAGCGTATTTGAGTCTCTGTTTCATCCCTGATGAAAAACCCTTTACCTCGTCGTCTCTTCTATTAAACAAACCAACCCGCCTTAAAATTTCAAGGGCATTCTGGTCCTCAGATTTCGGCATCCTTCTGGCTCTGATCTCTATCTTGAGATTTTCGAAA
>JAKASW010000320.1 GCA_021818875.1 Bacteroidota bacterium | reverse complement strand
GTGATAATCGAAGTTTTATCCGAGTCAACGGAAGGCTATGACAGAGGTAAGAAATTCGAGCATTACAGACACATTCCGTCTTTACAGGAGTATGTGCTGATTTCCCAGGACCGTTGCAAGATCGAGAAATTTCTCAAGCAGAAAGAGTGGACACTGTTTGAGGAGAGCAGCCTCGAGAGTGCCATGGAGCTGCCATCGATTCAGTGCTCGCTGAAATTGTCAGAGGTTTATGACAAAGTCGTATTTGAGTGATTCTCAACTCATAAATCGGCAAAAGGGCGGCGAATATGGAACCTAAGAAGAAGCCTCACATCTCACCCCAGCAATATCTTGAGATCGAGCGCAAAGCGGAATTCAAGAGCGAGTACTTTAACGGCGAAATGTTCGCACTCGCGGGGGCGAAAAGAAATCATAACTTGATTGTCCACAATATAAATGGGGGGCTATGGAATCAATTGAGAGATCGTCCGTGTGAGGTTTATTCCAATGATATGAGGGTGAGAGTGCAGTCGACCGGTCTGTACACGTACCCCGATGTAGTTGTCGTTTGCGGGGAACCACAGTTTGAGGATGAGGTGACCGATACACTGCTCAATCCGGTTTTGATAATCGAAGTCTTATCGGAGTCCACTGAGGGTTATGACAGGGGAAAGAAATTCGAGCATTACAGACACATTCCGTCTTTACAGGAATATGTGCTGATTTCCCAGGACCGCTGCAAGATCGAGAAATTCCTAAAGCAGAAAGAGTGGACACTGTTTGAGGAGAGCAGCCTTGAGAGTGCCATGGAGCTACCATCGATTCAGTGCTCGCTCAAGCTGTCGGAGGTGTATGATAAGGTTGTCTTTCAATAACTTGCCGGACGTTAAACCGGCGCTCGCACCCCACATGTTCGCAAATCAGGAATCAGCACTCATCATTAGCCGATCTGTGACTCTTGATCTGAGAACAACCATTAACGAATTGAGATCTCCGATCTTCATCAGGAGAACAGATCCTTGTTCTCCAGCGCAAACTTGATCAGGCTGTGTGTGCCATGGAGACCGAGCTTACTGGATATGTTGGTCCTGTGGTTTCCCGCCGTTCGGGGGCTGATGAACAACAAATCTGCTATCTCCTGATTCGTCTTCCACTTGTCCACTAATGTCAACACTTCCCTCTCCATTTTTGTCAAAGTGGACAAATCCGAAATCGTATTCCTGACCTCCTCGCTTGATTTTTCTTTTCCTTTCAGCAGCTTCGATAATGAGAGACTGACATAACTTCGGCCTCTTGAAATTGCAACCACGGCCTTGATTATTTCCGCGACTGCGTCTTCCTTCAACAGATATCCTTTGGCACCCAGCGTAACCGCCTGATAAAAATAGTTCGGATTTCTGTAGATCGTCAGCAAAACTACTTTCGTGGCACACCTTGTCGCGGCTATCGATGTAAGGACTTCGAGTCCGGACTTATCCGGCATCCGGACATCAAAGATGGCAATATCGGGCTGGAAGTCGATTACGTTCCTCAGGGCTTCATTTCCATTTTCAGCCTCGGCGATTACAGCGCAGTCGGGATATTTTCGAAGGGCCTGGATCACCCCCGCTCTGAACAAAAGATGGTCGTCTGCGACGAGAATCTTCATGAATTAGGGATCATCAATGGATGTTCTTAAATCATTTCTTGAATGAAGAACAGAAAATGCCGATTTACGATCTTCGATCTTTCCATCCTGAATCATAGTTCGTTAGTCGGTGTTCCCAGATCAATTTCCCGATTGAAGAACGAGAAGAAATAGTCGTCGTAAGACAAAACAAGAATATGCGTATATGAGATTGAGCTATCGAGCCGGGCGAGCTGATTCAACCTCTTGAAATCCGTTATTATTACTCGCGGCGCATAGTTGTTCTTATGGATCTGGCGAGGATAGAAAGATGTGATCCCTTTGATGCCTCCGAAAAACATTTCTCCATCGATGTCTTTGAAGTACGCAGCGATGTTGAACTCATTCGACTGTAGACCAAAGCTTTCATCGAAGTTTTCGAACGTCTCATTGCGGGATTGAATCTTGAGAATTCTCTGTTCTTGCTTAGCCATAGGCATCCATTCTTATCCTCGAGGATTCTGTAGACGTAGCCATTCGGCAACTCGTCCCTTGTTCGGTAGACTTCGAAATCATGATTCTTGTATGAGTATCTGTTGAACCCTTCGGCGGTCTCGATCTAAATACCGTTTCTGCTGTCACGAAATATGCTGTTCACCTTGTTGTTGCTGAGTGAACCATAATGGGTTTGACCGCTGCCCGATTTCAATCTCTTGAAAGAGGCTGTCGAGGCCGTCTTTGGTGCCGATCCAGATAACCCCCTTTTGTCCTGTACTAAACTCATCGCAGAGCTTTGCGACATACCATTCTTAATGGTAATCCGTTCCACCCTGTACTTTTGAGCAAGGGAGACCGAAAACAGTCCAAATAGAACTGACAGCCAGGCGGCCGTTACCGATCGGAGAGTAGTAGTCAATTCTTCGAATCTTGATTGCACGACATAACATCACGAAATCACGCCAGGGAAACAGTAGCGCGCTTTCAAAGCTGGCGGATTGGCAGAGAATCTATGCAAAAGCCCACCTGCGGCGACATTCAGCAGTGAGTCGGGAACAAGGAAAGAACATTTGACCTACAAGAATATAACCGGCACCTAGCTTGTCGTGAAGACCCGGCTATCTCGCAGACGATCTCATTAGTAGGCTATTCTCTTTCCACCTCATATCCGAATTCAGTGAAGCTGAGCATGGCGATCTATATTCCAAAGGGGGACTCGGGAAGAAGAAAAGACTCCAGCATCGTTATGGTTGACATGATTTCTTCCCGGTCATGATCGTGGCAGACAGTCACAGTGCTGCCATACCATATATCTTAAACCTCTGCTTCACCAGCATCCCCGCTAAGGCTGGATTTGGCGCTCAATTATTTTATACCAGTATGCACCATGGCGTCAAAGGCGCTCATCTGAACATATATTTCTTATCATTTAATCATCATCGCTTTCCTGATTGAAATGAATCCTTCATTATTCTTTCCCTGTGCCACCATGCGGTAATAATAGACTCCGCTCGGCAGGCGGCCCATGTCCACCATCTTATCATATCTTCCCGCTTCCATCATTCCATAATTCCACGATTCCACTTTCTGTCCCAGCATATTGTAAACCTCCAGTGTCACCATCGATTGCTCCTTGAGATCGAAGCGTATCGTGGTACTTGGATTGAACGGGTTAGGAAAATTCTGGTATAGGGCATAACTTATCGGAGTTGCAACTGCAATCTTATCCTGAGCCCAGATGTCCTTTACCGTGCCGTCAGTCGCTAGGCTCTGCACCTTATACCCATATACCTCTCCACTCTTTGCCTTCGTGTCGACAAACTGGTACGCTCGTCCCGTACTGCTTGTGCCGAGGCCTTTCAAAGCATCGTCGGTCTTGTAGCTTGCAATCAGTTCCCAATCTGCGCTTTGCGCTTCGCCCTTTGTCTTAATACATTGAACCCAGCATTATCCACTTCCGACCGCGTTTTCCATGAAATCGTTACCGAGCCGACATCCGCTTTGGCAATAAAATCTGTCGCCTGAACCGCGAGTGAAACTTCCGCTGCTGATGCAACTAAATACCGTAGGATTATGGCTTCGGCACTAAAGAAGGGCGCGGGGCTGCCGTGAGGGTAATACGACTGAGCCCAGGTATATCCGCAAGCCACTATCTTTCCATCGGACAGCACGGAAATGGAATATGTTGCGTCTCCCATCAACGCATACGCGTCGCCCCAATTGTCCCCCCGGGGGTCGTACTCGGACTCCACGGACAGATGGGATTGCTCGCGCTTCCGTTTACTCCGAAACCACTATCTAAAGTTCCATCGGTATTGTACCGGGCTATTGCAAACTGCGGGTTCCCTAAAGTATTCCTGGAAGATCCACCCACGACGATTTTTCCGTCACCTTGAATAGCAATGGAGTTGGCTTCGTCATCTCTGTTCTCACTTCCTGATATATAGTTTCTCACGCTCCCGGTGCCGCCGCCAAATGTACCATCAAGCGTTCCATCTGTATCCTATCGGACTATGGCAAATTGACTGTACGCACTGCTGATTGGGCGGGTGGCGGAACATCCACCTGCAACTATCTTTCCATCGGGATGTATAACGATGGCATTTGCTTGGTCGTACTTCGGAGTAATGGAAGTTCTCGCGGTACCGTTCGTCGCGAACATGCTGTCAAGCGTTCCGTCTGCATTGTATCGAGCAACTGCAAACACACCGTTTGAAGTACTACTTATAACTCCGTTATATCCACCGATGACAATTTTACCATCACTTTGAACCGCTATAGAAGATGCTCGCTCATCTGTTTTTCCGGCAAAGGAAATGCCTGAAATAGAGTTTGTCGCGTATCCGTTACCGCCGCCGAATGTGGCATCAAGTGTG